>RFHO01000069.1 GCA_003696385.1 Planctomycetota bacterium
CCCGACAGGATCCGGACGGCGCGGATCGACCTCGCACTGGGCGGCGACGACAAAAAACTGGTGCACGCCATCTGGCTGATGCAGGTGGCGACGGAACGGACCGTGGAGCTGACGTACAGTCGCGAGGGGAAGGAACAGACGGTCCGGCTGCGTCCGGAACGCAATCCGGAATCGGATCTGTTCTTTCCGTTCCGGGGGATGCAGTTCGAAGTCGCCACGGTGCCGGTGCGGGCGGAAGGGCCGCTGGAGGCGCTGGCGCTGGGGGCGGCGCACGCCCGCAAGACGTTGCTGGACATCTATCTGACGCTTCGCAACATCGTGGCGGGGCTGCTGTCGGTCAAGGAGCTGCGTGGCCCTCTGGGGATCGCCCAGGTCGCGTACAAGGTCGCCCAGCAGGGGCTGCCGGAGTTGCTGCTGTTCCTCGGGTTGCTGAGCATCAATCTTGCGGTGCTCAATTTCCTGCCCATTCCCGTGCTGGATGGCGGCCACATGGTGTTTTTGATCTGGGAGGCCGTGACGCGCAAACGTCCCAGCGAGCGGGTCGTGATCGCCGCCACCTACGTTGGGATGCTGTTCGTGCTGGGGTTGATGCTGTTCGTGATCTATCTCGACCTGTTCGAGCACAAGCTGGGGCTGTGACAGGGCCGTTGTCTTGCCGGACGGCGCGACGTTCAGGCCGACGGTTTTTCGCCGCGGTACATGACGGCGACGCCGCCGGTCAGCGGCCGGAACCGCACGTTGGTCAGGCCGGCGGATTCCATCAGACGGCAGAAGTCTTCGCGCTGCGGATACACGGCGACCGACGAAGGCAGGTAGTGGTAGGCCTGGCTGCGGTTGCGGGCCAGCAATTGCCCCAGGCGCGGAAGCACGTGGCGGAAATACGCCAGATAGATCTGCTTCCACGGCGGCCAGGTGGGCACGGCGAATTCCAGCACGCCCACGCAGCCGCCGGGTCTGCAAACGCGGGTCATCTCGGCCAGAGCCGCTTCGGTCGCTTCCACGTTCCGGATGCCGAACGCCACGCAGACCAGCGCGAACGCGTCGTCGGGAAAGGGCAATCGCAGCGTGTCCGCGGTCAGAAAGATCGGCAGTGGGCGCCGCCAGCGCTCGGCCTGCCGAGTCCGGCGGCGAGCCTTCCGCGCGGCCAGTCGGACCATCGGGTGGGTGAAATCCGTCCCCCACACCTGGCGGCCCCCGCGGTCGTGCCGCCACAGGGCCAGCGCGACGTCGCCGGTTCCCGTGCAGACATCCAAAGCCGGTCCGCTCACCCGCGGCTGCCAGAAGCGCACGGCTCGGGCCCGCCAGTAGACGTCCGTCCCGAGGGAGAGAAAGTGGTTCATGAAGTCGTAGCGATCCGCGATCTGGCTGAACATCTCGCGGATCCGCGAACCACTCTTGTCGGGTGCCTCCGGCGCGTCGGCCACGATGGGTACTCCGCTCAGCGACCGTGGATCAGCGACATCGCCTCGGCCCGCGTGGACAGATTGGTCTTGAACAGTCCCCGCACGGCGCTCGTGACGGTCAGGCTGCCGGGTTTCTTCACGCCGCGGATCGTCATGCACGTGTGCGTGGCTTCCAGTACTACGATCACACCCTTGGCGTTCAACTCGTCATAGAGCAGATCGGCGATCTGATGCGTCATCCGCTCCTGGACCTGCGGTCGCCGGGAAATCTCCTCGACCACGCGCGCCAGCTTGCTGAGTCCCACGATCTTGCCGTTGGGCAGGTAGCCCACGTGTGCCACACCCATGAACGGCAGCAGATGGTGTTCACACATGCTGTTGAAGCTGATGTCGCGGACCAGCACAAGTTCGTCATAGCGTTCTTCGAACACCTGGCTGAGATGCCGGGCGGGATCGACGTGCAGTCCGCCGAACAGTTCGGCATACATGCGGGCGACGCGGGCGGGCGTGTCGTTCAGGGGATGCCGATCGGGGTCTTCGCCGACGGCGATCAGGATCTCCCGCACCGCGCGTTCGATCCGCGGCAAGTCCACGCCCGCCGGAGCCGCACCGGCCGGCTCGAAGTCCTCGATACATCCGCTGCGTTCGCTCATCGTGGTGCAGTTCTCCCTGATTCGAAGGGAATGCCGGGTCCGCCTCTGCGGGGCCCTTGTGGTCCGACGCAGCGTCGCAGTTCGGGCGGTCCCGGGCGTGGCGAGTTCCGTAATGCGGCGGTGCCTGGTCACTGTCCGTACCGGATCCACACCGGACTGCTCCAGGCGATTTCCCCGTCGGTCTGCTCGACGCGGAAATAGTAGTAGTTCACGCCCTGCTCCGGTTCCATGTCGGTGAAGCGGATCCGCACGTGCTGCTTGCCCGGCTCGGTGGTGTAGATGTAGCGGTTGTTGCGGACCAGCGTGATCGACCGCACGCGCGCCGTCCCGATCACGTCGAGTGTCAATTCGGGCGGTTCGTCGGCGGCGAACTCGTCGCCCATGAACCGATCGCCGGCACGTACGCGGAGGATGATGTTGTCGGTCGCGCCGTAGGTGTGTCGCTGCCGGATCGCTTCGATGATTTCGCGGCGATCGTTCCTGGGCACGTAGACCAGGGAATAGCTGATGTGCGTTGAGCCGTGGTCGCTGGAGGCGGTGATTCCCAAGCGATAGCCCTTGGCATACGCATTCCACAGCAGGCCGGCCTTCTGGAAACCGCCGGGGGCCTTGTCGGGCGGTTCGTTTTCGGGATGTACGCGTGGCGCGCCGAGCGCCTCGTAGCTGTTGCGGGCTCCCTGGTAGATTTCGACCACGGGTTCGACGACCGGATCGTTGTCGCGCCAGTCGGTCCCCATCGTGGCGGTGGCCGACGTATGCGAAATGGCGATGCCGCCCGTGCGATGCAGGAACTCGTACAGCAGCTTGGTGTCGTTTTCGACCAGGGCGTCGCTTCCGACGCCGGGGAACACTCCGGTTTCGCCGAGGCGCAACTGGAAGGGGAATACCGGTACGCCACGCCGGGCGTGGAAGATATTGCGATGGCCGTTGGGAAACTTGGCGCTGCGCTCGTAGCCGTACAGCGGCACGAACCGCGGCGGTAGGTAGAACAGGTCCGCCGACTTCTGCGTCAGCCACCACCAGTACTTGTAGTGGCCTCCGCCCTGATGGTCGGTCAGGGCGCCGAAGTCCATTTCGGCCACGTCGATCATGTAGCGGTAAAAGTCCAGGAACGATCCGTCGTTGCCCGGCCCGACATCCCAACTGAGTTCGGTGTGGCGATGGAGGTCGCCGCGGACGATCCGCATCGGGGCCCCGCCGATCTCCTCGCGGACGGCGCGAATCGCCGCTACCTGCTCGCGTTCCCGCCTTGCGTTCCAGGCGGGGATGGCGGCCGGCGGGGACGGCGGCTGATAGGGTTGCAGTTTCGGCGTGGCGGGAGGTACGTCGGGTTTGGGCAGATGGGCCACCAGTGCGCTGTCCTGGATGGGCCGGTGATAGTTCGACGGAGCGCGGGCGTCTGACGAGTAGGCGATCCACAGACCGCCGTCACCGGCCGCCGCGGTGCGACTGAAGACACTGATCCGTCCCTGACTGGCCGGCAGGATGTTGGCGGTCGCCCATCCCTGCGCGGTCAGGTGCGTCACGACTTCTCTCCAGGCCTTCGACGCGCGCCGACCCTTCGCTTTGGCCTGAACCATGTGCCGGAACCGCAGCCACAACCGGCCGTCGCTACCCACGTTCAGCCCGGCCATGGCCGATGGCCGATTGCGCGAACCGGCCGGCAGGCACGAGGCGACGTCCGGTGCGGCCCACAGCCTGTCGTCCGCCCAGCACGCCACGCGAACCGACCGCGTGGATCCGAGCGTCGTCCCCATGTTGCGGCTTTGACGGCGCAACCAGTAGCCCTGATCCTTGCCCCAGTTGTGGCCGCCCTGTTCCCAAGCCACCCAGACACGTCCGTCGGGAGTACACGCAACGGAGGCGTGCGCTTCGTAATAGCTGGACGTCGCGACCGGGATGATCTTGCCCGGGCGTCCGTCCCGGACGCTGGTCAGGAACACGTCGTAATCGCCGTTGCGATAGCTGTCGAAGGCGATCCATGCCGTGCCGTTGCCGTCCACTGCGACGCGGGGAAACCAGTCACTCGCCTCGTCGTCGGTGACCGGCAGGGGATCGCTCCACGATTCGCCGTCGAACACGGCGTACTGCACGTCTCCGTTCTGTTTCGGATGGGCCTGCCACACGACGTGGATGCGGCCATCGGCGTCGACGGTCACGTGATGATTGATGTCGGGCATGGGATCGCTGGTCAGTCGGACCAGCGGCCCCCACGTGTTCTGGTACAGCGACCGGGCATACAGATCCCAGTTGCCCGATTTGTCCGCGCTGCGTCCGACCTGTTCGCTCCAGATCACCCACAGGCGCCCCTTGGCGTCGACGGCGATTTGCGGCATCCAGATGTCCGGCTCCGGACTCGCCAGCGGGACGATCGTGTAGGTGCTCCAGGCCGCGCCGCCAAACCTGTTGCGCGCCGGCGCGATCGCCTCGGCGGGCAGGCGGCGGTGCAGCCGAATCTGATCGTGCCCGTCGAAGTACGCGGCGTAGGCCACATAGACCGTTCCATCCGGCCCACACGCCACGGAAGCGAAATCGTCGTAGGAATCGCCGCTGGAGAGCACGTGGGCGCCGCCTGCGGCGGCCTCGGCGAACAGTGCCGCAAGGAACGCCGCCACCGGGCGATCACCCTTCACCGATGGCACGTAGACGGGATGATCGTCCGACGCGCCGCGGGACGCCTGTCCGGACTTCCTGCCGGACGTGGCTTTCTTGCCGCGGGGCTTTCCGGAAGACGCCGAAGCACCGACGGACTTGCGGTTGCGACCGGTCGTGGATGGCTTGTTTTTCGCCGCCTGTGTGGCGGCCAGCGGGATGCCCCGTCGGGCGCCGACCGGCTCGCCCCTCAGCAGGGCGAATGCGGCTCCATCGCCGCGACCAGCCGTGGTTGCCGGCGCACCGGCGGTGGTTTCGTCGACCGTTGCCGCAACGGCTTGCGGTCGATCGCCGCCGGGCCGTGGTGCGGCTTCGTGTCGGGACCGCAGGACTATCACTCCTGCCAGGGCGCCGACGGTGGCCACGGCCGCCAGGACGCTTTGACTGCCTCGGCGCGACCGGTGCGGTTGTGAACCACCGCTGCGGCAAGAGCCACCCACGCAGGTCCTGCGTTTTTGGAGCATCCGTCGGTTCCTCCAGGTCTGGGCCAACGCTGATGCGGTCCGACGTTCCCGCGGCGGCCGAGGTGTTCGCGCCCTCGGATGCGGTGGGTCGGCAATGGTCGGGCGAAATTCGCGGCATCCGGCTGCCAGCCGGAGTTCCGTCAGCCGGACGGAGGCCGCTCGCCCCGAGCGGGGATCGCGAGCGGCGGTCGCGCTCGGCCGGCTGGCGCTGGGAGATCACGGCCGTTCCGGATTCGCGAGCGACAGGATACGGCCGTCGCGCTCCAACAGCAACGCAGCGTGCCGTCGTGCCAGAAAGCGGCGAGCTCGCTCAGCCAGCGGTCGATCGGTGTCCTCTTCGCCGAGCAACAGGCGGTCACCGCGCTGGACGCCGAGGCGATCCGCAAGGCCACCGGGAATGACGTCCGTGACCACGACACCGCCGTTGTCCGCGGGATCGATGGCGATCCGCACGCCCACACGATCCGGAGTGCCGGCCAGCCGGACGTGCAATGTGCGGCTCGCGCCGTCCCGCCGGATGGTCACGGTGGCCTCGGGATCGGCTGTGTGGACGAGCGCGATCAGGTGTTCCGAATCGCGGGGGACCGTGCCGTTGAAACGGATCAGGCGGTCACCGACCTGCAAACCGGCCCGTTCGGCCGGGGAATCCTCTCCGACGGCGGTGAGGACGAATTCACCCGCGGCACCGCGGTCGGCATTCCAGGAAATGCCCAGGCGTTGCGGCCGAACCGGATGCTGCAGACGGATTCGGTCCGCACGGGCTTCGGCCGACGCCGCATCGCGGAAGTCGGGCGTGCGATCGCGGTTGGCCACCTCCCAGACGATGCGGAACAGCATCCGCGCGACGGTTTCGGTTCCGCGGAGGTTGATCAACGGCGCGTCGTCGGATGGCGTGTGATACTCGGCGTGCTTGCCGGTGTGGAGCAACAGGTACGGAATGCCGTGTTCGAAGAACGGATAGTGGTCGCTGTCGGGCAGGATGGTCAGTGGAAAACGCAGCGTGAGCCCGTCGCGGTTGGACGCGGAGGCCAGTCGCCGCAGATCTTCGCCGGTCCGCCAGCCGAATACTTCGACGGTGCGGTTTCGCAGGCGTCCGACCATGTCGATGTTGAGCACGAAGCGGATCCGTTCCAGTGGCACGGTCGGCGAGCGGACAAAGAATCGGGAGCCCAGCAAGCCTTTTTCTTCGGCGTCCCAGAACGCGATCAGCACGCTGCGTCTGGGCCGCTGAGGCAGCAGCATCAGGGCTTCCGCGATCTCCAGCAGGGCGGCGGTGCCGCTGGCATTGTCGTCCGCGCCGTTGTGCACGTAGCCGATCGGCCCGCGACTGTTGCGCTCGTTGCCGTAACCGACGTGGTCGTAATGGGCGCCGACCAGCACGTATTCGCTGCGCAGCCGCGGATCCCGACCGGGGACCACAGCCAGGATGTTCCGGTAGGCGTGGCCGAATTCCTGGAAGAACCCGCCGTCTTCGGCCGCCGGTGCCAGCTTCGCCTGCCGCAGCCGTTTGACGATGTATGCCGCAGCGGCCCAGCCTCCCTGCGTGCCGGCTTCGCGGCCCTCCAGCGAGTCCGCCGCCAGTGTGAAGATGTCGGCCTTCAGATCCCGTTGCCTGATCGAGCGTTCGGCTTCGCGGACAGGCCATGCCTGAGTTGTGGCGTGCGGGACCGTCGTTTCGCCGGCCGCACGGGGCGAGGCGATGCCCGCGCCGGAAGGCAGGTCCGCAGCGGGAACGCGGGACGGAAGGAACGCCGCCGCCCACAGGACGGTCAGCAGCCCCCCTGCGCAGAAGACGCTGCGTCCGGGCCGGGCCGGCCGGTCGGCGCGACCAGGCGACGGCAGCGGCGTGGTGCGATTGCGAGCAGCCGGCAAGGCGGTGCGGCCAGACCCTGCGGGCAAGGCACGGGGGGCCTGCCGCGCGGCCCATTCGCGCCGAACCGGTGCGTATGGGCGATCGGATGCTTCGTTTCCGACGGAGGACATGAATCAGCCCCTTCGAGAGGCCTGTCGGCGCGTCACTCCCCGCGCCGATAGGCGGGAAACTCGATGAACACCTTCAGCGCTCCGTCGCGCTTTTCGAGGAAGGTTTCGAACGCCGTCTGAATGCGTTCCAACGGGAACGTGTGCGTGATGATCGGATCCAGCGGGATTCGTCCTTCCGCAACCCACCGCACGGCCAGTGGGAAATCGTGTTCGAAGTCCGGGTAGACGCTGGTGAGCACGGTGGCGTTCTTGAAGAACAGGTCGCGCCACCGGAGGCCGTCGATCGTTTCGGGCGGAACGCCGAAGTACAGGATCCTGCCGCCGTAAGCGACCAGTTCGATGCACTGGTTGAAGGCCTGATCGCCGTGTCCGACGCATTCGAACACGACGTCGGCTCCGCGGCCTTGTGTTCGTTCCCGCACGAGGTCCGCGACGTCGTCTCGTCCCACGCAGGCCACGTCCGTGGCGCCCATCCGCGGCGAGACTTCCAATCGCTGCGGCAGACGGTCGATGCCGATGACCCGCCGTGCCCCGAGGTTGCGGCAGACGGCGTTGAACAGTTGCCCCATCGGTCCCTGACCGACGATGGCGACATCGAGTCCGACCAGCGTGGGCAGCTTGCGGACCGCAAAAAGTACGGTGCCCAGCGGTTGCGCCAGCACCAGGTGCGTGTCCGGGATGCCGTCGGGCAGCGGGACGGCCCGAGACTCTTCCAGCGCGTAGCGTTCGAACAGCCCGCGATGCACGTGCGGCACAGCCAGGACCCGCTGACCGGGCCGGAACCGCGTGCCATTGGTCGCGACCACACGGCCGATCATCTCGTGCAGGGACTGTCCCAGCTCGACCGGATGCTCGCCGTTGAGCGTGAAGAACGGCAAGTCCGACCCGCACAGGCACGCCAATTCGGGTTCGAACAGGATCCAACCGTCGCCGCCGGACGCTTCCGGAAGCACGGGTTCGGGGACTTCGACCAGCTCGATCCGGCAGGGAGCGGTGATGTGTCCAGCCAGCACGGCTTTGCCCTTTTGTCGCAGGTCGCCCCTTGTCCGCGTGCCGAAGCCTGTGCCCTGTGCGTGGGAGGCACGGTCCCGCGGCCGCACCGTTCACCGACCCCACCGGAGTCCCGACGCCGTGCCCCGGCGGGCGGGGCAGGTCACAATTGCCCCCGGTAGCGTGCGAACCCCTCCAGCCCGGCGTACTCGGGCAGGCCCAGTTCGTCGAACAGGCGGGCCGTCATTTGCGTACGTTCCTTGGCGCGGACCCAGAACTCGCGCGAATCGTGTCCGGGGAAGCGGGCGCGGTCCTTCTGGGATTCGTGCTTGAAGATCGCCTGTTCCTTCCGCTGCATCAGCTCCGGACTGAGCGGCACGGCCATGTCGATTTCGTGCGGTTCGTATTCCTGCCAGGCACCACGGTACAGCCATACCTCGGGCTTGCGACCGTTCAGTTCGTCGAGGGCCTGCAGGATCGCCTGTGCACACAGTCGGTGTGTGCCATGCGGATCGGACAGGTCGCCGGCGACGAAGATCGCCTCCGGTCGTACGTCCTCCAGCAGTTTCCGCACGATCTGCACGTCGTCGGGGCCAATCGGCCGCTTCTTGACTTCGCCGGTGCGATAGAACGGCAGGTCGAGGAAGTGCAGTTTTTCGCGCGGCACACCGGCAACCGCGGCGGCGGCGATCGCTTCGGTCTTGCGGATCAACCCCTTGATGAACTGGACTTCGGGCGAGTCGACTTCGCCGGGTTTTTTCTGAGCGACGTCGCGGCGGACCTTCGCGATCAGTTCGCTCGCCGCCTGCGTGTCGGCAGCGTAGCGCTGCAGCAGTTCCTCGACGAAGTCGATGTGCCGCAACACGTCGATGTCGAACACCGCGATGCAGCCGCTGGTCATGTAGGCGATGTGCACGTCGTGGCCCTGGTCGGCCATGGTGATCAGCGTGCCGCCCATGGAGATCACGTCGTCGTCCGGGTGTGGGCTGAAGACGATCACCCGCTTGCGGTCCCGGCCGACGGGCTCGGTGGTGATCGTGGACTGCAGGGCGCGGAAGACTTCTTCGCGGATGGTTTCCGGTTTTCCGCGGGCGCGCAGCAGATCCGCCAGATCGTGCTCGATGAAGTCCTGCTCCTCGAGCTTCGGCAGTGGCTTGCGGCACTGCTGCGAAAGCCAGATGACCGCCCGTTTGGTCATTTCGGGCGTCCATTTGACCTGCCGCAGCAGCCAGCGGGTCTTCACGTCCGGCAGCTCGGCCGCGGCGGCCGGGTCCAGGATGAACCACGTATTGGGGTGCTCCTGCAGGAAGCTGGCCGGCACACGCGGGGTGATTTCGCCCTCCAGCGCCTCGCGAACGATCGGGGCCTTGTGTTCGCCGAAAGCCATCAGGATGATCTTGCGGGCCTTCAGAACGGTGCCGACCCCCATCGTGATGGCCTGCAGCGGCACGTTCTCTTCCCCGAAGAAGCCGGCCGCGGCGTCTCGGCGGGTGATCGGGTCGAGCGTGACCAGGCGGGTGCGGCTGTTGCGCGTGCTGCCCGGCTCGTTGAAGCCGATGTGGCCGGTGCGGCCGATGCCCAGAAGCTGGATGTCGATTCCGCCGACGGCCTCGATCGCCTCTTCGTACTGCTGGCAGTACAGGTCGATGTCTTCCGGATCGAGGTTGCCCTGAGGGATGTGGATGTTTCCGGGCGGTATGTTGACCTCGTCGAAGAAGTTCTCGTGCATCCAGCGGTGATAACTGTGGATCGAATCCGGCTCCATCGGCCAGTATTCGTCCAGGTTGAAGGTCACCACGTTGGAGAAATCCAGTCCTTCTTCCTTGTGCCGCCGGATCAGCTCGCGGTACACGCCGACGGGAGTCGATCCGGTGGCCAGTCCGAGTACCGTCCGCCGCTCCTCGGGATTCGGCTTGGCGTTGTTCTCCGCAATCAGCTCGGCGATTTCGTTGGCGACCCAGATGTCGGCATTGCGCGCATTGTTGAACATCAACGTCACGATGTGATGGTCGCGCAGATGCCGAAGCTGCTGAAACGGTGGGATGTACGTGCGACGTGCGGCCGATTCGCCCGTGGAACGCTCGGAAGTCATCGTGCTGCCAGTTCCTTGCCTGGGATCTCCGGTGGTGTGGGATTCGGAAGGTCTGCGCCCGGCGCGGTTCGGACGATGACGTACGAACGTCGGTTTACCGGCCGCGCCGCATTCAAGATGATATCGGGGGCGGCGACGGTCGCAATCCGTCCGCAGCGGTTCCGGCGCGCCTGCGAGGTGACCGTCGGCTCCCTTACGGCGTCGGGATGGCTGCCGTCGCGACGGCTGCGAAGGCCCGTTCTTTTTTTCTGCCGACCGCCTGTCGGAGGTTGAATGTCAATGCCGCAAAGTCACCAACCGCAACGAATTCTGGCCATTCACGCCCATCCTGACGACGTTGAGTTCCAGTGTGCGGGCACGCTGGCTCTGCTGCGCGAGCGGGGGCACCGTATCACCATCGTCACCATGACACCGGGCGACTGCGGCAGCGCCGAGTTGAAGCCCGACGAGATCGCCGCCGTGCGGCGGGCCGAAGCCCGAAAATCGGCAGAACTGATCGGAGCCGACTATCTGTGCGCCGAATTCCGCGATCTGTCGATCGTCTTCGACAATCCCTCCCGCCGCCGCGTGACCGAAATCCTTCGCCGCGTGCGGCCGGACATCGTGATCACCGCCCCGCCGGTGGATTACATGGCCGACCACGAAATCACCAGCCGACTCGTTCGCGACGCCTGCTTCGCCGCCGCCGTCCCCAACTATGCGACCCGGGAATGGGATCCGGCGCCGCCGACCGATAAGATTCCGTATCTGTACTTCGTGGATCCGGTGGAAGGCCGTGACTTTTTCGGGCGTCGCGTTCCGGTGGACTTCATCGTCGACGTTTCCGAGGCCTTCGACCTGAAACTCGAGATGCTGGCCTGTCACGCCAGCCAGCGGGATTGGCTGCTGCGGCAGCACGGGATCGACGAATACCTGGAGAGCTGTCGCCGCTGGTGCGCCGCTCGGGGAGCGGAGATCGGTGTTTCCTACGGAGAAGGTTTCCGCCAGTATGTCGGCCATCCTTACCCCCACGACAATATCCTGGCCGAACTGCTGGAGCCGCTGGTGAAGACGCCGGCTGATGGCCCTTCACGTTGAAGATCCGCCGCAGGGCTTCGCAACCGCGGCTGTGCGTCCGGGTTGCGGATGATCCGTGAATCGATTCCCGGGTGACGAACCGGAAGCTCCACGGAGCGCGACGCGGCCGATCGGTCGGCACGATGCCTTCGGAGGCGGCGCGCAGGCGGTGCCGGGAAGCGACCGGTGCAAAACGCTCGAGGTTGTCCCGATGACTGCGAATTCGACGAAGGAACGGACGATGGAGCAGCGTTCCGGAGCCGTGTGCGACGCGCGGGACGCGATCCTGCAGAAACTGGGCCTGCGCCCGGAACAGCTTCCCCGGCACGTCGCGGTGATCATGGACGGCAACGGCCGCTGGGCGCGGCGGCGCAGCCTGCCTCGCATCGAAGGTCATCGGCGCGGGGTCCGCAGCGTGCGGGCCGTCGTCGAGGAATGTGCCCGGCTGCGCCTGGAGCAACTGACGCTGTATTGTTTCAGCAGCGAAAACTGGAAACGCCCGCGCGAAGAGCAGGATCTGTTGATGGACCTGCTGGTGCAGTATCTGATCTCCGAACGCGACGAAATCATGCGGCAGAACATCCGCTTTCGCACGATCGGCCGCATCCAGGAACTGCCGCGGCGCGTGCAGCGGGAAATCGCCTGCACGACCACGCTCAGCCGCGACAACACGGGCATGACGCTGTGTCTGGCTCTGAATTACGGCAGCCGCTGCGAAATCGTCGACGCGGTGCGGCGGATCGCCGGACAGATCCGCGCCGGGCAGCTTGAACCGGCGCAGATCGACGAAGCCACCGTGGCCGCGAACCTGTACACCGCCGACATGCCGGACCCGGACCTGGTCATCCGCACGGCGGGCGAAATGCGGCTCAGCAACTACCTGCTGTGGCAGATCAGCTATGCGGAACTGTGGGTGACGCGGGACTGCTGGCCCGATTTCGGCATCGAGCATCTGCACCGGGCGTTGATCGATTATGCCGGACGCACGCGTCGCTACGGCGGCCTGGTCGAGGAGGAGCCGGTTGCCGCCAGTGCGACTCCGTCGGGCGAAACGGCGGAGACCGGGCATTGAATGTCCTCGATGCCCGGTGAAACGGTTGTTTTCGGACCCGGCAAGCGATGTCCCGAGATCCCGACAAGCTGATCATTCCCGACCTGCGGTCGCTGTTCTCTGCGCAGGACACGCAGAAGCCGGCGGAGAGCACATCGGCGGCGTCCCGAACCGACGTCGACCGCCGCCTGTACGTGCCGCGCCCGGAGGGCTGGTCCGTGCAGATTCAGAAGGACGGCGTGCGCGAATACTGTCACGAAAAAACGCCCGGTGAAGACCACTTCCACCTGATCGTGATGGGCGAAGTGTATCTGCAGCGCGGCGACATCAAGCTGTGCCTCAATTGCGCCCTGCGGCTCGGCGTGCTGACGCTCGATCGCCAGTTCTGGGTTCGAGGCGAATCCAGCGTTCGCGACGTCACGTCATCCGGGCCACCGACCGAGCGGCCCAATGCCGCCGAAGAGTAACCTCGCGGCGGAGAGCGGCCGCAGGAGCCGGGGAGATTCCCGGCGAGGAGAAGGCCGCGCGCACGGCGGCACGTCCTCATCGTCCGAATCGGAGTGCCCGGAGCGGTGATACGGGCGGACCGACGCGGCGTGCCGCCATGGTGCCGGGCGTCCGGCGCGCGTCGCTGGCCCGTTCAGAACGTGTCCGCCGAACGCTCTGCGTTGTCCAGGATGTCCCGCTCGATCGAGGCCGCCAGTTCCGGATACGCGGCATCCAGTTCGCCGATCAGGTCACGTCGCAACGCGATGGTCAACGTGGCCAGGTGTCGCATGACCAGGTCCGAATCGGCCTCGGAGACCTCGGAGTCGCGAAACGCGGCTCCGACGCCGCGGATGAATTCACCATAGGCCCGCAGGACTTCGGGCGACCCCACGATCGCGATGCGGTGCACGAGATACTCCAGATGCCGCAAATCGGCGCGATCCAGCTTTCCGCGCGCCGCGAGTCGCTCGACGTCGTCGATGAGCTTCGTGTACACCGACGACTTCAGCTCGATGTACTTGACGGCCTGCTCCTTGCTCAGCTCCGCCTCGGTCTGCTTGTGCAAAAGCAGCGAGGTGATCATGGCGGTCGCCAGTGTTCCCAGGACCACCAGGACGAACTCCTGCGAGAACGGATACGGTTCCGCGACCTGGTAGCTGTAGCGCAGAAAGACGTAGCCCGCGAAGAAGGTCAGCGCGACCAGCGCTAGTTGCGTCAATTCCAACACGCGCCGGGGCAGTGACCGCACGCGCGCAGCGGTGGAGTTCCGTGGCATTGAGGCCCCCGGCATCACACGGTGTCGGCGTCGGGTTCGTCCTCGCGGACACGCACCTGCAGAGCGCTGAGCAGCCGCGTCAGTTCGGCTTCCTTGCGGGTGATCATCGGGACGTTCTCCAGCACGATCGCCCGACGCTCATTGGCCGGGTGAAGAATCAGCCGCCCCGAGCCCAGCAGGAGGTACTCGAAGACGTCGTTGATCTCCTTGTCGATCCGCAGATTCGGAGCAGACATGCGTTCCAGGTTGCTCAGGATCCCATGGTGGTGCAGCAGTTCGTTGGGCCGCACCTCCCAGTAGTCGAACCGCACGTTGATGAACACCGCCACGAAGATGACCGCGAAGATCGCCGAGATGACGAAGTAGAACTGGTTGTTCGCCCAGGGCTTCAGTGCCGCAATCAACCCGGCGATCGCCGGCAGGATGTTCGGGTTGCTGCGGATCAGCAGCAGCGCCCCCATCACCACGGCCGCAACGAAAAACAGCAGTGTCAGTGACGTCGTTCGCGGGAAGTCGAACGAAAACACCAGCATGTTCAGGGCGAAGATGCCCAGAAACACCAGTGCGACCACCTCGGTGTCCGGACGGTCCGCGTTGCCCGCGACCGTCATGTAGATGCCGCAGATCAGCGATGCGAGGAAGGTCGGATACATGAACACGACCTTCGGGTACGAAATCAGGTAGATCCCGTGTTCCCGCTGCTTGCGGCCCTTGCGCCCTTCGGTCTCCGCCGATCGTTCGGCTCGTTCCGCATCGCTCATCGTCGTTCCCTTCGGAATGGCTCGCCGTGCCGCCCCGAGGCGGCCCCGGTAAACACTGCTATCGGCTGGTCTTCGCCTGCGCGCCGTCCGTACGCGTGTGGCACTGCGACGGCCCGTTCGAGATGCCTGGTCGCCCTACCGCACGGCGGGGCCATCCGCCTGCAGCGGCGCGCGACCGTTCGACACTGGCGTTCTGTAATCCCGCTGGGATGCTGCTCCCGATGAACCGTCGGACACCGCTGCCGTTGGGTGCCGCTATCGAGACTGAAGCTCGTCGGCGAATCGCAGCAGCTCTTCCACGCCCAGCACGTCCTTCAGCTCATCGAAGCCGAGCATACTCCCGGCCGCAGCGTCGGCCCGCCCCGTTCGCATCCAGCGGACGGCCCAGTCCCGCAGCGCGGCACCGGCAGTTTGTAGCGAACCGATCGGGTCCACGGCAATCTTGTACCCCATCTCGTGCAACGCGTCGCAGGAGACGATCGGCGTCTGTCCGCCGGTGAGCATGTTCGCCAGGTGCGGCCCGGGAACGGTCTGGGGAATCAGCCGCAATTCCTCCAACGATCG
>RFHO01000070.1 GCA_003696385.1 Planctomycetota bacterium
AGCCCCTCCAGCGGTGTCAATCCCATCGAAGTGTCGATCGACCGGCCGCCTTCCACGGCGCGGACGCTGCATCCGCCTCCCAGATGAACCAGAATGGCATTGATGTCTGCAGCGGCGGTGCCAAGCACGTCGGCCGTCTGCTGCAGGGTGCTGGAGAACGCAAGTCCATGGAAACCGAACCGCCGAATGCCTCGGTCGCGCAGTTCACGAGGCAGCGCGTACGTCCGCGCGACGTCCGGCAGGGTGGCATGGAAGGCAGTGTCGAAGACCGCGATCTGCGGCACACCAAACCGCTCGGCCGCATGAATGCCGATCAACGCCCGCCGGTTGTGGATCGGGCTGAAGGCCGTCGCCCGCGTGATTTCCTGCAGGACGGCCGCGTCGATTACCGCGGGACGCTCGAGCCGGCCGCCGTGTACCACGCGGTGGACGACGGCATCCGGTGGCTGCGGGGTCGCCGGGAGTTCGTCGGCAGGGAATGCCTTCGGAGAGTACGCGGCCGGCGCGGATGTCCGTGTCGACGGGGCGTCAACGGCGTTCGGTCCGCTGCGGCCGAGGCGGCTCCGAAGAATCTCTTGCACGGCGGCTTGCAGTTGCGCGTCATCGGTCGCCTCGCACCGACCGGCCTCGGAACGGACGTCGTCTTCGAACACGGCCCACTTCAGGTTCGTGCTACCGTAGTTCAACGTCAGGATGCGCATAGGGGTCGTCGTCCAGTCCGGGGACGTCGGTTCCGTGCTCGTAGGCGTAGCGAAGGCATTCGAGCTGCAGGTCCCGCAACCAGTCTTTCTCCCGCGCGGCGCGGCCGGCGAGGGCGGGCGTGCGGTCGATCGCATCCATGGCCAGGCTGAAGCGGTCGATCTGGTTGATCACGGCGAGCTGCATCGGCGTGGTGATGCCTCCGCGGCCCTTCAGAAACGGCGTCAGGTAGGCGGCGTCGATGCCGACCTTCCGGTTTTCGCGATAGCCGCGCAGGTGCAGATTCCGATGGTTGGTGCGGCGATAGGTCAGCCGGTGGATCAGCCACGGGTAGCCGTGGAAGTTGAAGATGACCGGTCGGTCCGTCGTGAAATACGTATCGAATTCGCGATCGGTCAGGCCATCGGGGTGTTCCGACTGCGGCGTCAGGGCGAACAGGTTGCAGACGTTGACGACGCGAATCGCCAGGTCGGGAAACAGCTTCCGCAGCAAGCCGGCGGCCCCCACGGTTTCCTTGGTCGGGATGTCGCCGCAGCAGGCCAGTACGACGTCCGGCTCTCGTTGCGTGTGGGCACCGGCGAAGTCCCACGTTCCGAGGCCCTTGGCGACGTGGCGAAAGGCCTGTTCGGCCGTCAGGTACTGGGGATGGCGTTGCTTGTCGGCGACGATGATGTTCACGCGGTCGGTCGACTGTAGCGCGTGCTTGACGGTCCACAGCAGACAGTTCGCGTCGGGCGGCAGATAAACCCGCACGACGTTGGGCCACTTGTCGACGATGGCGTTGATGAAACCCGGATCCTGGTGCGTGAAGCCGTTGTGATCCTGGCGCCAGACGACCGACGAGAGCAGGATGTTCAACGACGCAATCGGCAGCCGCCACGGCACGTCGGAGGAGATGTCCAGCCACTTGCCGAACTGGTTGACCATTGAGGCGAGAATCGGCGCGAAACCTTCGTATGTCGAAAGCAGCCCGTGACGTCCGGTCAGCAGGTAGCCTTCGAGCCACCCTTCGACGGTGTGTTCGGAAAGGATCTCCATGACGCGGCCGTTCGGGCTGAGGAACCCTTCGTCCTCGTCTTCGGGAAGGACGGCGGCGGCCCACGCCTTGCCGTGGCGGAACGTGGCATGCAGACGATTGGATTTCGTCTCGTCCGGGCCGAAAAGCCGGAAGTTGTCCGGATTCCGGTCCATGACCCGCGCAAGATACTCGCCCAGAGGCCGCGTGTTTTCGACGCGAGTGGTTGTGGGCGCGTCGACCGCCACGGCCACCGATTCCACGTCCGGCAATCGAAGCGGCCGCCGCAAAATGCCGCCGTTGGCAAACGGTGTGTCGCTCATCCGGCGCTCCCCGCGCGGTGCCAGAGCGCGCAGGTCGCCGCGCAACCGGCCGGTCTGGTCGAACAGCGTCTCCGGTTCGTAGGAGCGAAGCCACTGTTCGAGCAGCTCCAGGCGGCGACGGTCGTCGCGCACACCGGCCAGAGGAACCTGGTGCGATCGCCAGTAGTTTTCGATGAAATGCGCGCCGTCCCGCTTCGGTGCGGTCCAGCCCTTGGGAACCCGCAGAATGATCATCGGATAGGCGGGGCGTCTGAACGCACTCGAGGCTGTGGCCGCCGAGCGGATTTCGGCAATGGTTTCGGCGGCCCGGTCCATTGCCTCGGCCATCCGCTGATGAACTTCCAGCGGCTCACTGCCGGCGACTTCCAGCGGTGCATATCCGTAGCCGCGAAAGAGTGCGTGCAGCTCGTCCGGCTCGACCCGGGCCAGCACGGTGGGGTTGTTGATCTTGTATCCGTTGAGCGACAGGATCGGCAGCACGATCCCGTCGCGGGCCGGGTTGAGAAACTTGTTCGACTGCCACGCGGTTGCCAGCGGACCGGTTTCGGCTTCGCCGTCGCCCACGACGGTCACGGCGACCAGCTCCGGATGGTCGAACACGGCTCCGAATCCGTGGGCCAGGGCGTAGCCGAGTTCGCCCCCTTCCTGGATCGAACCGGGGATCTCGGGCGTACAGTGGCTGCCGAGGCCTCCGGGGAACGAAAACGAACGAAACAGCGTCCGCAGGCCGTCGATGTCCTGCGAGAACTGGGGATACCGTTCGGTGAGCGTTCCTTCCAGATAGACCGGTGCGATCACCCCGGGTGCACCATGTCCGGGCCCGGCGATGAACAGACACCGCAGGTCGTGACGCTGCAGCATGCGGTTTGCATGCACGTATGCGAAACTCAGGCACGGGCTGGCGCCCCAGTGTCCCAACAGCCGCTCCTTGATGTGTTCGGACTGCAACGGTTCCCGAAGCAGCGGGTTGTCGCGCAGGTAGATCATTCCCGCCGATAGGAAGCAGCACGCACGCCAGTAATCGTGCAGCCGGCGGATTTCCGACGAGTCCGACATCGAAGTCTCCTGACGAGAGCACCGTCTCCGGACGCGGACGGGGAGTGCCGGTTTTCGGCATTGTCGGCGCAGCCGATGCACGCTTCGTCTCGGGTTTGTCGAGAAACGGCCGGTGGTCGCACCGACATCCGCGGGCAGGGCGCGGAAAACTCCGTGTTAGGGCTCCCGAGTGTGGAAGCTCAGTCGATCGGCGGGAAGGGGAACACAGCGCTGGGCGTGTGCTCGCGCTTCATCAGTTCGGCGGCGCGGCGGACGATGTCCGGATGCTCGGCGGCCACGTCCCGCGATTCGCCGACGTCCGTCTGGAGGTCGTACAGCTCGATCTTCAGCGGATCGGGGTTGTTCTTGCGGAGCATCTTCTGCCGCACGGCCTTCCAGCGCCCCATGCGGACCGCCTGCTGGCCGCCGTAGGCGGGGAACTCCCAGTACAGGAATTCGTGCTGTTTCTGACGTTCGGGATGCCCGAGCAGCGTTGGCACGAAGCTGATTC
>RFHO01000445.1 GCA_003696385.1 Planctomycetota bacterium
AACGACTCATGCTTCGAATCCTGAGCAACCCGCGGCGGCTGTGCACGGGTACGGCGCGGCGTGAGCTGCTGGAGGTTGGCGCCGCCGGCGTCTTGGGGCTCGGGCTGGACGCCCTGTTGGCATCCCAGGCCGCCAATCGCGAGGCCCGCGCCGCCGATGGACGCTCCGCCGACTCCGCGGACGCCGGCCGCTTCTTCGGTCGGGCCAAGCACTGCATTCTGCTCTATCTGTACGGTTCGCCCAGCCAGCTCGAAACCTTCGACATGAAGCCGGACGCCGAGGTCGAAGTCCGCGGGGAAATGCAGCCGATCCCTTCGGCCGTCCCCGGCGTGTCCGTCTGCGAATACCTCCCCGAAACGGCCCAGGTCATGGACCGCGTCAGCGTTGTGCGGTCGATGACCCACCCGTATCCCATCCACGGAGTCGCCTACGCGACCACCGGCGTCCCGACGATCGACGTGGCGGCCGAACTGAACCCCTTCGACGTACGGCACCATCCGTACTTCGCCTCAGTGGTGCAATACCTCCAGCGCCGCCAGCGTGGCGGTCGGCTGCCCGACGTGCCTCAGAACGTCGCCCTGCCGTTCCCGTTCAGCAGCAAACGGAGCGACCAGCCCCTGCGAGCCGGTCCATATGCAGCCTACCTGGGCGCGGCATACAACCCGTTGTGGACCGAATTCGTCGGCGAAGGCACCAAGGTGATCACCAAGTCGCGGGCGGCCGGCTTTTCCTTCACCGGACCGGAACCGTATCTCGGCTGCACCCCCGACAGCCATTTCCGCATCGGAGCCACCGGACGGCTGCCCGATCTGACTCTGGATCGTCTGAACCGCCGGCGAACGCTGCTGCAACAACTGGACACCGCCCGCCGACGGCTCGAAGCGCACGCGGCCGTGGCATCGTTCGATCAGTTCCAGCAGGCGGCGTTCTCGCTGATCGACAATCCCCGCATCGCCGAAGCGCTCGACGTCCGCCGCGAAAAGGACACCATCCGCCTTTCCTATGGCATGACGCTGTTCGGCCAGGCCGCGCTGGCGGCGCGGCGGCTGATCGAGGCGGGGACGCGCGTGGTCAGCGTGTTCTGGGACGAATACGGCCTGGCGGGCGACGCGTGGGACACCCACGCCAATCATTTCCCGCGGATGAAGGAACAACTGCTACCCGGCTTCGACAAGGCCTTCGCCGGACTGATCCGCGACCTGGACGCGCGGGGATTGCTCGATGAGACGCTGGTGATGGTCCTCAGCGAACACGGGCGTACGCCGAAAATCGACTCCAAGCCGGCCGGCGCGGGACGACATCATTGGTCGCGGGCCTATTCGATCGTGCTGGCCGGCGGCGGAATCGCCCGCGGGCGTATCGTCGGGGCGACCGATCGGCACGCCGCCGACGTCGCCGACAATCCGATCTCGCCCAAGGACATCCTCGCCACCGCGTATCACCTGCTGGGCATCGATCCGCAGACTACGCTGCCCGACCGGACGAATCGCCCGATTCCGCTGGTTCCGCACGAAAGCCGCGTCGTCACCGAGCTGTTCGGCTGAGCCGATCCGCCCACCGGCCCGCGGCGGCCGCTTCATTCGAACTTCGGAATCGGTGGTTCGGGAACTTCGCGCAGCAGGCGTTCGATGATGTCCTCCGAAGCCAGCCCCTCGGCCTGGGCCTGAAAGTTGGTCGCCACGCGGTGCCGCAGCACGGGCACCGCCACGCGACGGATGTCGTCGATCGCCACCGCCGGACGCCCATCCATCGCAGCAACGGCCTTGGCTCCGGCGATCAGGAACTGTCCCGCACGCGGTCCCGCTCCCCAGTCCACGTATTGGCGGACGAATTCCGGCGCCTCGTCCGACTTCGGGCGCGTGGCCCGCACCAGACTGGCCACGTATTGAACCACCAGCGGCGAAGCTTCGATCTGGTTGATCTGTCGCTGCAGGTACAGGATCGAGCGTGCCGAAAGCACTTTCCGCACTTCCGGTCGCTGCCCCGTGGTGGTGGCCTGCAGGATCTGCTCCTCTTCCTCCCGCGTCGGATAGTCGACCTTGACGTTGAACATGAAGCGGTCGAGCTGCGCTTCGGGCAGCGGATACGTGCCCTCCTGTTCGATCGGATTCTGAGTGGCGATCACGAAGAACGGTTCCGGAAGCGGGTACGTCTCCTGCCCGACGGTGACCTCGCGTTCCTGCATGGACTGCAACAGCGCGGCCTGCGTCTTCGGCGGTGTACGGTTGATTTCGTCCGCCAGCAGGACATTGGTGAACACCGGGCCTTTCACGAACCGGAACTCGCGGCGGCCGCTGTCGGTTTCATCCAGCACGTTCGTGCCGGTGATGTCCGAAGGCATCAGGTCGGGGGTGAACTGAATCCGCTTGAAGCCGACGTCGAGGATCTGCGCGATCGTGCTGACGATGAGCGTCTTGGCCAGCCCGGGCACGCCCACCAGCAGACAATGGCCGCCCGTGAAAATGGCCGCCAGAATCTGTTCGATCACCTCATCCTGACCGATGATGACCTTGTGCAGCTCTTCGGTCATCCGCTGGCGGTGACGCCGGAACTTCTCCAGGAATTCCTCGAAGTCATGTCGCTCGTTCGCCACGGCGGCAAGTTCTCCTGTGACTCCGTGTTGACGGGCTTCCCCACCATCGCCCGGCCGACGGTACAATCGATTCCCGTCGCCGTGCCGTACCGGCTTTCCGGCGACGCAACCGCCACAGTACCAGATGACGGTTTTTCCGCCCAACGGTGTGCCGGCGAAGACAATTGTGATTGACCGCGCCGCGCACGATCGACTATCACCGTGCACTGACGGTCGAACGCGGCCGGACGGCCGCGACATTGTGGCACCGTCTCCGGCCTTTCGCCACGGATCGACCGTGCCCGATGACCATGTCGGCGCAACCGCGGCTCGAGCCGCACCCGGACCGACACGTCGGCTCGCCCGCCTGGGATGGCATCATCCGCCATGCAAGGAGCGTCCCGGAACGATTCGCTCCTCGCCCCCTGCTGACCGGGAAACCAAGCGATGCCTCAGACCGTTCTCGTCACCGGCGGCGCCGGATTTCTGGGCAGCCACTTGTGCGAGCGGCTGATTGCCCGTGGCGACGAAGTCCTTTGCGTGGACAACTTCTTCACGGGCCGCAAGGCCAACGTCGCGCACCTGATCGGCCACCCGCGATTCGAGCTGATCCGGCACGACATCGTGCAACCGCTGTTCCTCGAAGTCGACGCCGTCTACAACCTGGCCTGTCCCGCCTCGCCCGTGGCGTATCAGTTCAACCCCATCAAGACCATCAAGACATCCACTGTCGGCGTCGTGAACATGCTGGGACTGGCGAAGCGCTGCCGGGCACGGTTCCTCCAGGCTTCCACCTCCGAAGTCTACGGCGACCCCGAAGTCCATCCACAGTCGGAAGACTACTGGGGACACGTCAATCCCCTGGGGCCGCGCAGTTGCTACGACGAAGGCAAGCGGGTCGCCGAATCGCTCTGTGTCAACTATCACAGCGCGCATGGCATCCCCGTCCGCATCGTACGCATCTTCAACACCTACGGTCCGCGGATGGCCACCGACGACGGTCGCGTGGTTTCCAACTTCATCACCCAGGCCCTGCGCGGCGAACCACTGACGGTCTACGGCGACGGTCTTCAGACGCGATCGTTCTGCTATGTCGACGACCTGATCGACGGCATGATGCGGATGATGGATCAGGACGCGCACATCGGCCCGGTCAACCTCGGCAACCCGCGCGAGAACACGATGCTGGAACTGGCCCAGACGATCATCGAACTGACCGGCTCGCAATCCACGATCGAACACCGGCCGTTGCCCACGGACGATCCTCGCCGCCGCTGCCCGGACATCACCCGCGCCCGGCAATGGCTGGACTGGGAACCCACCACGGATCTGGAAACGGGCCTGCGGAAAACCATCGAGTACTTCCGCCGGACATTGGAACGGGAACAGGCATGAGGCACATCCTGGTCACCGGCGCCGCCGGTTTCATCGGTTTCCATCTCTGCCGGCGGCTGCTGCAACGAGGCGATCGGGTCGTCGGTGTCGACAACCTGAACGACTACTACGATCCTCGTCTGAAGCGGGATCGGCTGGCGCAACTGGAAAACGCCGACGAGTTCCGGTTCTTCAGACTGGATCTGGCCGACCGCGCCGCAACAGCGGAGCTGTTCGGGGGGCATCGATTCGACACCGTGATCCACCTGGCTGCCCAGGCCGGCGTCCGCTATTCGCTGAAGAACCCCCACGCCTATGTCGACAGCAACCTGGTCGGTTTCGTCAACGTTCTGGAAGGCTGCCGACACACCGGAGTCGGACATCTGGTCTATGCGTCCTCCAGCTCGGTTTACGGTGCCAACAAACGCGTGCCCTTTTCCGAGCACCACAACGTGGATCACCCGGTTTCCCTCTACGCCGCCACCAAAAAAGCCAATGAGCTGATGGCCCACACCTACAGCCATCTGTACGGCCTGCCGACCACCGGCCTGCGATTCTTCACGGTGTACGGACCGTGGGGCCGCCCCGACATGGCTTTGTATCTGTTCACCGAAGCGATCTTCGCCGGCCGGCCCATCCGCGTGTTCAACCACGGAGACATGAAGCGGGATTTCACCTACATCGACGACATTATCGAAGGCGTCGTCCGCGTCGCGGACCGGATTCCTCAGCCGAATCCCGCCTGGGACGGCTTCGATCCCGATCCCGCCACCAGTGCGGCGCCGTACCGGATCTACAACATCGGCAACAACCGGCCGGTACACCTGATGCACCTGATCGAAACACTGGAACGCTGCATCGGCAGAACGGCCGAGAAACAGTTCCTGCCGATGCAGCCCGGTGACGTGCCGGAGACGTATGCCGACGTGAGTGCATTGCAGCGCGACGTCGGCTTCCGTCCCGCGACCCCCATCGAAGTCGGCGTCGCGCGGTTCGTCGAGTGGTATCGGCAGTACCACGGCGTCTGAATCCCGGGCCACTTGATGACTTTGCGGAAAGGAACCGCCCGTGTCCGAACGTCCCCTGTCGACCGGCGACGTCGTGCTGCCGCCGCGCAAGGGCATCGTCCTGGCCGGCGGCGCCGGCACGCGTCTGTATCCGGCCACACAGGTGGTCAGCAAGCAGCTGCTGCCGGTGTACGACAAGCCGATGATCTACTATCCCCTCACCACGCTGATGCTGGCAGGCATTCGCGAGATCCTGCTGATCAGCACGCCGCGGGATCTGCCGCTGTACCGCGAACTGCTTCGTGACGGTTCGCAGTGGGGATTGTCGATCCAGTACGCCGAACAGCCCGAGCCTCGCGGTCTGGCGGAAGCGTTCCTGATCGGCGCGGACTTCGTCGCCGGCTCGCTCTCCTGTCTGATCCTCGGCGACAACATCTTCTACGGCCACAGCCTGACGGCCGGGCTGCGAGCGGCCGCAGCGCGCACCGAAGGGGCGACGGTCTTCGCCTATCACGTCCGCGACCCGCAGCGATACGGCGTCGTCAGTATCGACGAACGCGGGCGGGCCCTGGATATCGAAGAAAAGCCCGCCCGGCCCAAATCCCATTTCGCCGTCGTCGGATTGTACTTCTACGACCAGCAGGTGGTGGATTTGGCGCGGCGGCTGCAACCCTCGGCCCGCGGGGAACTGGAAATCACCGATCTGAACCGCCTCTATCTCGAACAGGACCGGCTGCACGTGGAAGTGCTGGGGCGAGGCATCGCCTGGCTCGACACCGGCACTCATGAATCCTTGATCGAAGCCGGAACGTTCGTCAGCGTGCTCGAATCGCGGCAGGGGCTCAAGATCGCCTGCCCCGAAGAAATCGCCTGGCGGCTCGGCTACATCGACGATGCCCACCTGGCCCGCCTCGCCGAACCACTCAAGAACAGCAGCTACGGACGCTACCTGCTGTCGCTGCTCGAACCGCCGGACGGCCCCACTTTCCGCTCAGACGCCTGAACCCGCCGCCCCGCCGATCCACCACCGCTTGCACCGCCACACCCAGTACGACGGGCGCGACTGCCCGGCCACCCGCCGCCCGGCGGCGAACCGCCGCAGATCGTCGGCCATCGCACGGGCCGAAGCATATCGGAAGTCGGGATCGCGTGCGGTGGCCCGCCGCACGATCAGATCCAGCCCTGCGGGAACGTCGCGACGGACGCGGCGCGGACGCAGCTCGTCACGACTCTGAATCGCCGACACCACGGCACCGCGGGATTCCCCGTCGAATGCCGCCTGCAGCGTCAGCAGCTCGAACAGCGTCACACCCAGCGAATACACATCGCTGCGTGGATCGGCCTTCCCCGCGAAGCGCTCAGGAGCCATGTAGCGCAACGTCCCGGTGATCGAGCCGTCACGCTCGTCGTCCTCGGTGTCCGTCGGGTCACCTGCCAGACCAAAATCGGTGATCCAGACGTGCCCGCGGCGGTCGATGATCAGATTGGCCGGCTTCACGTCATTGTGCAGAACTCCGTGCTCGTGCGCGTGTTGCAGTGCATCGGCCACCTGGCACGCGATCAGCGCGAACGCTTCCCAGGAACGCCGATGAAAGCTCTGCGGCCAGCTCCGCGCAGTCGGGGCATCGGTGGAACGCAGCACGGCCCCGCCTGCCTTTCGTTCAGGTTCCGGCTCGCCGCTGATTGCGTCCGGCAGAAAGACGTACCCCCGCCTCCGAATCAGATCGATCAGCCGGTTCAGGTCGATGCCCGGAACGTACTGCATCACGTAGTAGCCGAACTCGCCCTGCCGGCCGAAGCGATGGATCGGCACGATGTGTGGATGTTGCAGCCGGGCGACGGCCTGGGCCTCTTTCGAGAACCGTGCCCAACGTTCCGGCACCAGAGAAATCCGCCAAGGCAGCAGCTTCACGGCCACCGGCAGTTCCAGCGAGCCCTGCCGTGCCTCGAACACCACTCCCATCCCACCGCGGCCCAGCTCCCGCACCAGGCGGCAATCGCCCAGACGACGGATCTGAAAGGCTCGTGGAAGCTGTCGGCGCAGCAGGTCGGACTGCCGATCCTGTTTCCAGCGTTCCAGCGCGACCACCATCGGCAGCAGTTCCCGGATTTCCTCGGCCGCTTGCGGACAACGCCGCACGTACTCCTCCACGCTCGGTTGCTCGCCGCGTCGCACCCGTTCGGCGAATTCACTGGCCAGCAGCTCCAGCATGTCGCGGCCGTGTGCCGCATTCCGGGCGTCGACCGGTTCCGGAAATCCGTCGACCTCGACTTCGAACGCGTCCGAGTCACTCATCGTGATCGCCTGCGTCGGTACCTCGCCGCATGCCCGTCGACACCGTGACGTCCGAAAACTCGAATGCCCCCAGGTCCGGACGCCCCACGAAACGCCGCGGACGCACCCCAGCCGGCAAGCGGAACTCGTGCGTGACCGCAAACGCGCCCTGCAACGTCGACGGCAAGGGATATCCCGCATCCACGCAGGGCGAGTTCCGGGCCAGCCGCCACGCCATCGCGCCTTGCCCGGTAAAACCCGGACGGCGCCCCCACAGGCACGTCTCGCGACCGATCACCGAGCCACGCAGTCGTTCGGAACTGGCCGACGTTCCTTCGGGCAGCCAGTTGCGCAACAAACGTACGTGACCGGCCGATTCCAGCAGAGCCAACCGTCCGTCGTTCGACGCGCACCAGAACACGTTGTTTACACAATCCACCGATTCCGCATTGGTCGACAGACGGAACGCCGTCGTGCGCCCCCTCCGAAGGGAAACCACGGTGTTGTGGTAGAACAGCAGCCGTCCCTTGCGGTACGTGTCCTCGTCCCCATTGTCGCCGCCGTAATGGACCATCTGGTCGTTCCCGTCGCCGTCGCGTTCCACCAGCACGTTGCCGTAAACGTGTGTCCGCCGGTAGTACGGTCGGGCCAGCAGGTGCCCGCCCTCTTCCGGCTCGACCAGATCGAGCTGTCGATTACCGCCTTCGATCCAATTGTAACGAACCACCAGTCCCGCCGAACGATCCTTCAGGTTGTTGCCCCGGCAGCCGGGCCGCAGCGGCCCCAGCCAATTGCCCTGGAACGTGATCCGGTCGCACTCGGTGTACACATTGTGTTCGTAGATGCTGCCGCCGATGCCGTTGCCGTAGATCCGGCAGCCCTGCACGACCACGTCGGCAGACTGCGGTCCGACGAACAATCCGTTGCCGCAGTTGGTCAGGGTGCACTCTTCGATCACGATCCACCGTCCCTTCTCGACGAACACCGCCGCGGCATTCCGGCGATAGCGGGCGATGCCCCGCCGTCCGAAAAACACGTACTCGGGCAGCGCGTCGCGGATTTCCAGTCGCCGCAGAACAATGTGGGCCGGCTCGCGGTCGGCCGGCCGGTTCGCTCCGCCGATCTTCACCACACCGCGCTCTTCGCCCCAGAAGTCCAATGCCACCCGCGTGGTGGCCTCACGACCGGAAATCACCGGCCACCGGCCTTTCGCATCCGCCACGCCCTCCACCACGATCGGCTGCTCGGCCGTCCCTCGACAGCACAACACCCACTTGCACCGGTAAGGCTCGGCTCGCCGGTGAATCCGCACGCGATCACCGGGCTGCAATCGTTCCCACGGAACGTCGTTCGGAGTCGCCATCGCCCGTCCGGGACCGACGTCGTACACCGCCGCGAACGATCGGCCCGCCGCGCCCATCGACGTCCACAGCACGCTGATCACCCACGAAACTGCCACGGTCACGGCAACGCGCCGGGCGGGTCCCGGCGACAATCCGCCGTCCTCAGTTCGATCGATCGTCCACCGCATTGGCCGCGTCCCTGTCGTTCGATATCGTACGCAATCGCACCGCCGCACATTCGACCGGTTGCCGCGGGCGCCGAATCCACCGGTCAAGTCCTGACGGTCAACCGCACCGGGACATTTCCGTTCGGCACACGGACGTGGTTGTGCCGCTACGTCCGCCGTGGGATCGGCGACGCTCAAACATAGATCACCCCGCAGTCGGATGAGGCCGCGAACTCCGCCGAACCCGCAGGGGCCGGCAGAGTTGCAGCACCAGCGACGGAAATCACCGAAGGAATGCACGCGTGAGTCGCATTGCTGTGATCGGATTGGGCCGTTTCGGCATGGCGCTGGCCAAGCATCTGGGGCGGGCCGGTGTCCCCGTGCTGGCCATCGACACGAACCTTCAGCACGTCAACGAAGTGCGGGACTTCGTGGACGCCGCCGTGCAGATGGATTCCACCGACCCCGCCGCTCTGGAAGCTCAGGACGTCAGCGAGTGCGACGTGGCCGTGGTGGCCATCGGCGAAAACTTCGAGGCCGCTCTGCTGACCACCGTGCTGCTGCAGAAAATGGGTGTCAAACGGATCCTCTGCCGGGCGCAGACCCAGACGCACGCCGAGATTTTCCGGCAACTGGGCGTCACGGAGGTCATTCAACCGGAAACGGAAACGGGCATCGCACTGGCCCGCCGGCTCGCCAACCCGCATCTGGAAGACGTGATCGTCGTCGGTCCGGGCCACATGCTGATCGAAATGAAGGCTCCGCACAGCTTCATCGGGAAAACACTGCAAGAACTGGACCTGCGACGGCGCTACAAAGTGAACCTCGTGGCCATCAAACGGCCGCGGCAGGATGCCCCACCGGACGATGAACAGCGTTTCGAAACGCTCAGCGTGCCCGGCCCCGATGAGGAGATCAAGGAAGAGGACAACCTGGTCGTCATCGGCCCGGAAAGTGCGCTGCGTACGCTGCCGCACGATTAGCGAGACTGCGGCATCCGGGCGCATCCGGCTCGACGGTCGTTGGCCTCACGCCACAAGCCGCGGCTCGAACGCTCGAGCCACCGATGCCGCGGCAGCTTGTCGTCTCGAGCCGTGCAACGGTCCGTGTCCTTCGGAGATGGCCTCCAACGGCCGCGGTGTTCGCCGAAGTCTGCATCCGACGTGAGCATGCCACACACGCCCACCCCACCGAATGATCCGCCGCATGACGCGCGTCTGGACCGGGCCACGTTCCTGAAGATGGCGGCTCTGACCGAGGGCACGCTCCTCCTCATCGGGCTGGTGATCGCGTTCTCGACAGGCCTGAACATTTCGGCCGAATTCGACGCGGGCCCGCAGAGCGTGATCCTGGGGCTGTTGGCCGCGGTGCCCATGCTGCTCTTTTTCGCGCTGGCGATGCGTACCCGCTGGGAGCCACTGCGGCGGATCCGTGAGCTGCTGTTCGAGCTGCTGGGGCACGCCCTGGCGCGATGCACAACGTGGGAGCTGTTCTCTATGGCCATGCTCGCGGGGCTGGCCGAGGAGTTCTTTTTCCGCGGCGTGCTGCAACCTCTGTTGGCCCGGTGGATGGACGTGTGGGCGGCCATTGGCCTGACCGGACTGCTGTTCAGCCTGCTGCATGCACTCACGCCCGCCTACGCTGTGGTGGCGACGCTGATCGGGATCTATCTGGGCTGCCTCGCGCAAGCCGGCTCGTGCGGCGGAGCCCCCGGTCTGGTTGCACCGATCATTGCGCA
>RFHO01000446.1 GCA_003696385.1 Planctomycetota bacterium
CAATCGGAAAGGCCGCCACCCATGCTTCCAGGCGATCGATCATCTCGTCCGCCGTCAGCTCCCGATCCCCCTCAGAACGCAGCCGGTACGTCCCCGCCTCCGTTGCGAAGTGCGACGCCGCCACGTCCAGAGCGATCGCGACATCCTCGCCCGGCCGCAGCCCCGCCCGTTCGATGGCCCGCACCACGAACGCGATCGCTTCCCGATTGTTCGGCAAACGCGGCCCGAACCCGCCTTCATCGCCCACAAGCCGCCCGTCGTACCCCGCGGCCTGCAACGCTTCGCCCAGCCGACGGTAGATCCGCACCAGCCATTCCAGCGCCACCGGATAATCCGCCGCCCCCAACGGAACGACGAGCACGTCCTGAATGTCGATGTTGCCCCCGGCGTGCAGCCCCCCGGAAATCATGTTCGTCATCGGTACCGGCATCCGCGGTCGCGCGTCCCGGCCCGATTCCCGGGCATACAGCCCGGCCAGGTGGCGATACAGCGGCTCACCGGTCGCAGCGGCTGCCGCATGAGCCGCCGCCAGCGAAACTCCCAGCACGGCGTTCGCCCCGAGCATCGCCTTGTTCGGCGTCGGATCCAGTTCGAGCAACCGCTCATCGACGCTCCGCTGGTCCGCCGCGTCCAGCCCCACCACCGCCGGCCCGAGAATCTGATTGACGTTGATCACGGCACGCCGTACGCCGCGGCCGTCATAGCGCCGCGCATCCCCGTCGCGCAGCTCCAAGGCCTCGTGCCGGCCCGTGCTGGCGCCCGAAGGCACGATGGCCCGGCCACGAGCCCCGCCACGCGTCCAGATCTCCACCTCGACCGTGGGATTCCCGCGACTGTCCAGCACTTCGCGTCCCCACACACGCTCGATCGAAGCCACGGATGCCATGGAAACGCACTTCCTTTCGACCGGGACACGCAGCCAGCGGCTCCGCCATTCCCAGGTCCGCGGCCCGCGCCCCGAACCAAACGTCCCGATCACCGAGCGGTCCCCGCCGAGATCTATGCCGCCAACAAACCCGGCCCAAGCTCCGCCCCGCAGACCAACGCCCCGAAGCCGCCGGAGTCTTCGCACACGAGCACCACGTCATCCAGCGGCACGCCGGTGGCCGGGTCCGGTTTTCCGCTGTGGTCGTAGACAAACCGGTACGCGCGGTCGAACGTCCCGTCGCCGTCGTCGTCGACCTGTTTGCCGTTCCTTCGATCGAGCGCGTCGTACGTGGAGGCGACCACTTTCGTGATGACTCCGGCCAAGTTCTTGAACGTGACCTTTGTCAGGCGGTTCCGGTGATCCCAATTGAACTGGACCACGTCACCGGCAGCGATGTTCGTGGTCTTCGTCCGGTTTCCTTCCGTGTCGTACTGGTCGTTGGCTCCTCGTTGTACGGCGGTCTCCTGATTGCCGCGTCGTCCCCACCCCACGTTTCCTTACTGCCGGAAATAACTTATGATCACGACCGGCCCTGGTTCGAGCCAGCCGGCGCTCCATCAAGCCGTTGGTCCACTCGGGAGACCCGCAGGCAACCACCAAGATGCGCCCGCAACGCAATCGCATTCGTCCGCTCTTACTGCGGACGCACATACAGCCGTTGCCAATCAGCCTACCTGTGCTCCACGCGTTGCTTCGACCGTCCAACGTCGGCCTGCCCGAGGTCGCGGACCGATAGTGTCCTCCTTCCAGCACGGTGTGCCGACACCACGACGCCTGACAGCCGCCTGATGTACGCCTCGGCGGCATCATCAGATCCCTGCTGCCACAGCTCCAGGACGCGGGCACTAATCTGCGCTCGCGCTGCTGGCGTGAATCTCGTAAGTTCGTCTAGTCTCTCAAGCGTCTTAATCTGGTTGATTGCACTATGGTACAGATAATGGGGAGAATAACCACGTCCAGCCGAGAACGTATTCACGCGACGCCATTCGGCGGCCCCGCGAGCACGTGCTGCACGGGAGAGCCATGTCTCGCGAACCCTCTCCGACAGCCGCATCCAGAACAGGAAACGGACCGTGCGAATGCGTCCGGAATTGATATCGACGTCCTGCTGTACGCAATTCAGATGCGCCCAAGGAAACACCCACGTCAAGACAAGGAATAGGATCGCCCCCCCCGCCATCGCGGCGGCGGTCATCGCGACGACCCGCCGCTTGAGCCCGCCGAAGCCTATTGCAGATCCTGAGCGGTTTGTCATGATCACGGCCCCAAGGGGATATGAAGATCGCCATTGTAGTCAATGTACGCAGCATCCCAAGGTGGCTGTTTTGCCTTTTCGGAATGATTTTTTACATACGTCCAAATCGTGCTGTCCTTAAAGCTGCCAGTGATCATCCCGTCGATAGTATGGGCATTCATCAGGTTTCCTAGTCTGTCGTCGTCGTAGGTATTGTGAAAATGCGTTAGCTCGTGGAATAATAGCTCGTCCAGATCAGACTCCGTTGACTCTGTCCAGCCGTGGGCATCGTTGAGCGTAATTTCGTCGTCGAACCAGAAGAATGGCCAATTGTCCCAAGCCTCGGCGCGGCGGTCGGCGTCGGGCTCGTTTTCGCGATAAATCTCAAGGTTCTTTGACTGCGAGTCAATATCCTCCTTGACCCCAATCAACACCCGTCGCAGATTGCTAACCTCGTAGTCAAGTTGGGATCGCAGCGACTCATCGAGTGAGTCCAGCTCCTTGTCGATTTCTTCAAGCAATTGCTCTACCTTCGTTCGTATGCGGCTCAGGGAATCAGTAATGAGCTTCTTCTCGTTTTCAGAGAATTCGCTCCCCCATTCAATTTCAAACAAACCGCTGGCGTCTGTCGCATTCGTCGGGCTGTTGCCCGCGTAGCGGCTGATGTTCGCATCGCCGGCCGCGAAGCCCACTGGGTCTTCAGAGATGAAGCGGCCGGCGGCCGGGTCGTACCGGCGGGCGCGGTAGTAGTAGAGCTGGGCGTCGGCGTCCCAGACGCGGCCGGTGTAGGCGTAGTGGGGAGTGGACAGTGGGGAGTGAAGAGTTGTCGGATTGCCGGCGGCGTCTTCAATCGCCGTGATGTTGCCGTAGGAGTCGTACTTTAAGTGG
>RFHO01000447.1 GCA_003696385.1 Planctomycetota bacterium
CACGTGTGAAGCGGGCATCCAGAACGCAGAAATGTATCAGTTGCCACGTCAGCACGAATTGGCTGACGACGAAGGCCAACTGAAACTGCAAGAAGCCCAGGCGATACTGCGGATTGGTCGGAAACAGCAGATACTTGGCTGCGAACAGCAAAACCAGAAGCACCAACACAACGAACAGCTGATCGCGGCTCCACACCAGCCGTACACCGCTCCAGAGCACCACGGCGGCCGTCAGAACGATGGTCGCCGGAAAGGCTACGGTACGCGAGAGCACCGCCAGTGTGGCCGCCTGCAGGCACAGCAACAACAGCCCCAGCCACCGCTGGGCCGAAATCACCTGCTCATACGACGGCCCCCGCGAAGCGGAAGAACCGGTCAAAGGTGCCGGACGTTGCATCGCAAAACGTCCCGTTCAGAGACCACGCACCACGTGCCGGGCGGTGAATGGGTCGACGGCGACAAATGGCACTTCTGGGAGCGCACGATCACCGCCTTCACGTCACAGCCCGCCGTGGCCAGACGTTCCAAAAGCCGTCGACGGTCCTCGTCCCAGTCCAGCAGAATGCAGATCGCCGCAGACAACCGCTCCCAGTGGTCCGCCAGCACGGGCAACAACGTCTGGAAGGGCCGTCCACCATGCGGCCCGACCACCGCCAGCACTTCGAGCATACGATCGAAAAAGTCCGCCCGCCTTTGCGCGTGGAATACGTACAGGTCCGGCCCGGCGGCAAAGAAGTCCACCAGTGCATCGGTATCCCGCAGCTTGTCCGCCACGGCGGCGGTCAGGCTGACCGCCGCCTCGAATTGAGGCAACGGTTTGCGGGATTTCAGCGCGCTTTCCGGAACGTGCGTATCCAGAATGACGGCCACCCGGCTGTAGTATTCCTCCTGATACTCGCGCACCACCGGCTTGGCCAGACGCGCCCATGAGCGAAAATCCAAGCGTCGCGCCGGCTCTCCGGGCACGTATTCCCGGTTGCCGATGTACTCGCACGACTCGCCGACGCGGAGGCTCTGAACGTTTCCGCCCGGCTGATAGCGCGTCCCGAACGGTACTGCGAGTGTGCCGAGCGGCTCGAAGGCCGGCACGATCAGCACTTGCCCCAACGGTGCTCCGCTGGATCCGGCTCGAAACAGGTTGAAGGGAAAGGTCGTCGGAGCCCACAGCTTCGGCAATGTGTAGGCCCCGCGACGTTCGAAGAACAATCCCAGCGGCAACCGCACGGATTCCCCCGGTCGCAATCGGGCAACGGCCGTATCACCATCGACCAGGCGTACGCCCGAAGGCAGGTCGGTGGCATGCAGCATCACGTCGCGGGCGCACCGCCGTCCGCGATTGACCAGTTGCACGCTGCCGCGCAGTTCGCGACCCGCCACGCCCCGTGGCGGCAGATGGACCTCGACATCCAGACGCGGGCGGCTGGCCATGTTCACACACCATGCCACACAGTACAGCGCCAACAGGCTGCAGAAGACGTGATACACAGGGATCAGTACGGACACGGATCCCACGGCCGTGAAGCAGATCCCCAGAAACAGGTACCGCCCCGCCGGCGTCAGCTTGAAGCCCCAATAATACTTCAGAAAGCGGATCGTCCATGGCACGTAGCGCCGCCGCCCGACGCGTCGGCGCACAAGGAAACGCCGCCACCCCGGCCATGGCCGTTTTGTCTTTGCCGGATCCGGCATTTTTGCTCCACCGTCCCCCTCGCTCGAGCGATCACCGGTCATTGTCGGCCTGTCTCCCGTCTGTTGACAAGGCCGCAAGCGGTTTGCCATTCTACGGTCCCACCTGCCATGCACGCGGGCGGTGGCAACCGTGCCGTGCGCCATCCCGAACAGGTCGCAAACCTTCCCGCGACAAAATCGGCTCCTCGCAGGTCGCATGCGCCGCCTCCACCGTGATCGCGGCGCGGATCCCGAAACCCACAATCCCGCTCGACGCCGTCCGAAGCCGTTTGCGCTGCGCGCAATCGACTGCTCGACCGACCGTCGACATCGGCCTTCGGGGCGGCATCAGCGGCCAAGCCGGGAAGTGCGTCCGCATTCGTGCGGCCGCGTATCGTTGTCGAAGTCGCCGAAACAGAGGAGGACCGGAGATGAAGCGAGCGTGTGTGTTCGGCCTTGCGATGGTCTGGCTGGTGGGCGTGGTGCTGGTCAACGTCCGGGAAGGACGGACGGCGCCACAGAGACAGAAAAAGCGGGCCGCCAGTGTCCATCAGCTCATGGAAGGTTTCGTGTCCGTCAATTGTGGGGCTCTGAAAAAGGCGCTGGATGCCGAAAAGACGAACTGGAAACAGGTGCAATTGCGTGCGGCGCTGTTGAACGAAGCCGGCTTCATCCTGTTGGAAGACGGCCGCTGTCCGGACGCCACGTGGGCCAAGGCAGCTCGGGCGTTGCAGACCCACAGCGTGGAAGTCATCGAGGCCGCCAAGAAACAGGACAAGGACGCCGCCCTCGCCGCATTCAAGAACCTCACGTCCAACGGCTGTGCGACCTGCCACAAGGTCCATCGCAAGAAGCACGACTGAACCAGTTCGCGCGGAGTCGCAGCGATTCCGCAGATGCACCGCGTGTTCCCCGTGCGACCCGGCCGAGCGCCACTCGGCCGGGTTTTTGATGCGCCGTGATCGCCGCCTCCGGCGCCGCTGTCATACCGTGCTGGAGAGCTCCACCAGCGTCTGCGTCTTCACGACCGAGAATTCTTCGGGGAACGTGTGCACCGCATGGACGACAATGCCGCATTTGAGGGATTCGGCGTCGAACAGGCTCAACGGAGCGGGCCCCCAACGATGTTGCGGCGGAAAGCGAACGGCGAGGGTCGCGTTCCGCGCATCGCGCTCGAATTCCTCCTGCAGCCGCTTGAAGACCTCCGGATCGACCGTTTCGACCTGAAAGCAGACGTGATAGGTCATCGCCACCGGCGGCCGCCCCAGCGGGAACGAAAACTCGCGGCTGCCGCGGATCGGTCGCCGTACGATCCGCAGGTGATCGGGCAGCTCCTGATCGATGGGCGCCACCGATTCGGCGACGACCGTTCGGCCGCCGACCAGAAATTCGAACCAGTGCCCGTTGTCGCAGATCCGCAACTCCGCCCGCAGAGTGCCCTGGTCGAGCCGCACGTGACCGCGGCAGTGGAACAACTCCGGGTGCAATGGACGCTCGTACGCGGTCAACACCGCATCCGCCACCGACGTGCGTGAGTGAGCCAGCGACATGACATTCTTCTCGATCGAGGACGGCAACGAAATCGCTGTGGCAACGTCATGAGGCCGCCCGCCGGCGCCATGCGGCGGGCCGCATGCCTCACAATGATGGACCACCGCGGCCGAAAGGCAACCGCCAAGGCCACCCGTTTCCGGCCATACTGTCGTC
>RFHO01000071.1 GCA_003696385.1 Planctomycetota bacterium
GCCGACAGCGGTCGGCGATCACGCGCGGCCGTTCCATCGAAGTCCCCGCCGCCGCGTGACGGGGCGGCCGTCCGACCGCCGGGCACCGCTCCGCGCAGGTGAACGCATCCTCGAGGACGATAGATGTCAGACGCTTTTGCCGGCCCTTCGTTTCGCCCGCCGGGCGTCTCTCGCCGATGCACCGCATGCCCGGCCCGCGGCCGAGCGAAAACCGCCGCCGCGCGTTCATTTCATTCATGCCGCGGCGACGCGGCGACGTGCGGAGCCGCAGGACGGGAGGCGAGCGTCGGGCCGGCCGGCTCGTTGCCCAGCAGTCCGGCTTCCGCGAGCGCTTCGCGGGCGACCTGACGGTCGTCGAAGGGCCGCCGGTCTTCCCCCACGATCTGATACGTTTCGTGGCCCTTGCCGGCGATCACGACGCAATCTCCCGGCCGCGCCTGGTCGATCGCCCAGCGGATGGCGGCGCCACGGTCGACTTCCACGTGCGGTGGCGGGCCGTCGGGATCGAAGCCCGCCATGATCTCCGCAATGATCCGCTCCGGCGGCTCGCTGCGCGGGTTGTCGCTGGTGACGACCGGAACATCCGCCCGCTGTGCCGCACGGGCCAGTCCCGGACGTTTCTCGCGGTCGCGATCGCCGCCGGCTCCAAACACGCACAGCAGGCGTCCCGGCGTGACGGGACGCAGGGCTTGCAAGCACTTTCGCAGCGCGTCCTCGGTATGGGCGTAATCGACGACGACCGGAATCGGGCCACCACCGTCCACCCGCTCCAGTCGCCCCGGCACGGCTTCCGCCTCCTGCAAGCCCGCGACGATCGCCTCCCAGGAGATGCCCCAATGCCGCGCGACCGCCGCCGCAGCCGCCGCATTGAACACGTTGTGCGCCCCCAGCAGCGACCACCGGACCAGACACTCCACGTGGCCATCGTGCAATTCGAACACCACCCCATCCAGCGACTGCTGCAGTACGCGCGCCCGCATCAGGTGCTTCGGTCGGACTCCGGACAGCGGTCCGCCGGCGACTTTCCCGTCATTCACAGCGCGAACCGGAACCGAGCCGGGAGCTTTCCAATGCGGACCGGCCATGCCGAAACCCGAGCGGTCCAACGCATCCACCAGTTCGACACCGACCAGCGGCCATCCGCCTTCGGCGCTCCGAACCACCTCGCACGCGCCCGGATCGGATGCATCGAACACCACGATTGCGTCCGGACGACACAACTCCAGAATCCGCGCCTTGGCCGCCCGGTACCTCTCGAGATCACCGTGATAGTCCAGGTGGTCGTGCGTCACGTTGGTCACCACCGCCGCACTCAGTTCCACGCCGGCAGCACGGGACTGGTCCAGCGCGTGGCTGGAGATTTCGATCGCCGCGTACCGTGCCTCATGATCGCGCATCCGCTGCAAGCCGGCGGCCAGAACGGCGGCATCCGGAGTGGTGAGCGAAGCCGGCACGCGGGTCCGCGTATCGTCGTATTCGATCGTGCCCAGAACGCCACAGGAATGTCCGGCGGACCGCAGGATCGACCGGATCAACCATGTGGTGGTCGTCTTGCCGTTGGTTCCCGTGACCCCCGCGATACGCAGCGCGCGAGCAGGAAAGCCCGCCAGTGCCTGACAGATCCTCGCATAGGCCGCCCGCACGTCCGCCACGATGCACTGCGGAACCGGCGCGTCCGCAATGGGACGCTGCACGATGAGCGCGACCGCCCCGCGAGCCACCGCTTCCACCGCGTGTCGCGAGCCGTCACCCAGCGGATCCGAAACGACCGCACAGACGTCGCCCGCCTGGACCGCTCGGCTGTCCGCCGTGATCGCGCGGACCCACACGTTGCCACAGCCCACGAAGCTGGCGCGTGGCAAGAGCTGATAAAGGCTCACCCGTTCCACGGAACTGACGGGGCCGTATCGCATGACCGCATTTCTCGCTGCCTGGCAATTCGGAGACGGACGCACCTCGGACAGCCCGCCGCCGACCGTGTCCGACCGCGCCAGTCGCTTGTCGTGCCTCCCCACATCAAACCCCCAGCCGCCGTCGCGTCTGAGCCGCGGACGGCCCGACCGACCATCGGCCGACACGTCACGGCTTTCGCGACCGTGCGCCGACCGCCCGGTCACGTCGTCTTCATTCTATGCCGCGGACGGCCGTCGCAGAGAACGGGTTGCCGTCGGGGGATCATCGACGGCTGTGGATTCTGCCGATCATGCCGGCAAGCACACGGCAAACCCGGTGGCGCGAAATCGCCGGTCGTCACGATTCGCGCGGACGTGCGGGCCGGTCGCGGTGCGGCGTGACGGGTCGCCCCGCATCGCCGGTCGGCGTCGCAGCCATCCGATCCGGACGCCTCACGGCGGGCCGCGCCGTCCCGAAGGCCGGCATTCTCTGCGCTTCGTCGCGGTGGTCAATGCCGGTCACTGAGCGTTCGACGAGGCGGTGGGCAACGGTTTCCGGTCGATCGCTTGTGAGCGGAAAACGGTTTTGCTAAATAACCGCCCCTCCCGCGGCCGATAGACAGATTTCCCGAAGTGAACCCGCGCAGGACGGTTTCCAGCACACGTGTCCCGCCGCGGTGCTCGGCGGAGCGACTTCTTCCCTGATGCGTTTCTTCGCGCCCGACATCGCAATTCCAACCGCGGTGTGAAGGTGCCTTTGACCGGCAGTTGTTCGGCGTTCCGCTGGACGCCGAGTGAACTTGGAGGCGACCACCGACCTGCGGGCTCGGTGCGCCCGGTTCAGCCACCGCAACACGGCGTTGCATGCAATGAGGAGGGCTTATGCGTTGCACAAGGGAACTCATCTTCTCGTCGATTGCCGCAACGTGCCACGCGACGTGTGTCTGAACGATGCGGCGATGCTCTCGGCCATGGCCCGGGCCGCGCAGCGCGCCGGAGCGAACGTGATCTCACAAGTGCGTTATCGCTTCGGACACAATTCGCCGCCGGGGTTCACGGCCGTGGTGGTGCTCGATGAAAGCCACTGCTCGGCGCACACCTATGCCGACCTGGGCCTGATCGCGATCGACATCTTCACCTGCGGGTTCACAAACCCCCGCGACGTGCTGGCGTACCTGCGTGAAGAAATCGATCTGGGCGACGTGGAGATCCGCGAGTTCACTCGCTTTCCGGTACATCCGGACGCAATGCTCACGACGACAGCACCGCCCTCCCAGGTGTGATCGACGATCGCCGTCGTGCGTGACAATTTCGGACGATACCGCAACACGGCCGCAGCGTAGCGAGGGACGCTGCGGCCGTTTCGTTTGCGTCGATGTCCCACTGTGCTCCGGCGGTCTCCACCGATGCGGTGCCGCCCCGACCGGAACAAAGCTCCTCCCGCCCGATCGCGCCCCGCGAATTTCAACGAAAGCGCCGTGAACAGCCGACACGCCGGCTCATGCGGTCGCGGAACTCTCCTCCAGCAGCCGCCGCAACTCGCGATCCAGGCGTTCGGCCGTCGTCTGCGGATTCGCCCACCAGTCGATGGCCCAGACACGCAACAACCGCCAGCCCAAGCCACCGAGCACATCGTGCCTCAGCTTGTCCCGGTCCCGCGCCGTCGCCGAATCGCGATACGTGGGCCCGTCGTACTCGATGCCCGCCAGGAACCGCGAGCGGTCATCCGGGTGAACGACCGCCAGGTCGACGAGGAAGGCGGAGGTTCCGACGCGTTCGCGCACCTCCCAGCCTTTCGCCCGCAACGCCTGCGCGACAGCCGTTCCGAATGCGTTCTTCCGCCTGTCGGGACGGTTAGTTGTCAGCGTCGCCCACGTCTCGGCGCCCTGTTCGGCGTATTGCAGAAACTGCTTGAAATCGCGAACGCCGGCGGCCTGGGTGCGGCGCAGGTCGATCTGCTCGGATTCGAGCGTGGAAAAGACCAGCAGCTCCCGGCGGGCGCGCGTGATGGCCACATTCAGACGGCGGTGGCCGCCCTGATTGTTCAGCGGCCCGAAGTTCATCGAAATACGCCCGTCCGCGTCCGGACCGTACGTCACCGAAAAGTAGATGATGTCGCGCTCGTCGCCCTGTACCGACTCCAGGTTCTTCACGAAAACCGGCTCGTCCACATCATCCGAGAACCAGCGTTCGATCTCCGGGTACGCCGCCCGAGCCTCGTCCAGCAGGTCTTCGATCAGCGTCTGCTGTTGCATGTTGAACGTCACCACACCGATCGATTGCCCGCTGTCGCGGAACGCGGGATCCAGCAAGCGCTGGGCGATGTGGTCCACCACCGCGCGGGCCTCGGCGAGGTTGGTCCGGCTGCCCCCGCGTTCGTATACGCCTTCGGGCACGGGGATCCGCCGTACGGCCCGATCCTCGGTGACCGCCGAGGGAAACGTCACCAGTTTGCCGTCGTAGTAATGATGGTTCGAAAAGGCGATCAGGCTTTCGTGCCGGCTGCGATAGTGCCAACGCAACTCCAGCGTGGGCACGTTCGCCGCCAGGCACTCGTCCAGAATGCTCTCCAGATCCTCTTCGACCACCGCCTCCTCGTCGTTCTCCAACGACCGCGTGAAGAAGCTCGTCGGCGGCAACTGCCGCGGGTCGCCCACGATGACCGCCCGCCGGGCGCGGGCCAGCGAACCGATCGCATCCCACGGCGGGATCTGAGACGCTTCGTCGAAAATCACCACGTCGAACAACTGCTGCTCCGGAGCCAGATACTGCGCCACGGACAGCGGACTCATCATTACGCAGGGAGTCAAGGTCAGCACCGCGTCGGCGGCTTCCGTGAAAAGTTGCCGAATCGGCTTGTGCCGCCGTTGCTTGCGGATCTCGCGACTCAACACACTCCAGCCGCGTCCCCGCGGGGCGCCCTCGCTCCGCGGCCGCGTGGCCGCCAGCTTCGCCCTAACGTACTGTCGCGTCAGTTCCTGCCAACGGTCGTCCAGCTCACGGAACTGCCCGATCAGATGCTCCCGTTCACGCGACGAAAACGTCCGCAGTACCGGGTCGCGCTCGATCGCCACACCGCTCCACCACCGGCAATAGTTGACCTCCAGAACCTCCGGCGCCCGCTCCGCCGCGATCCGCCCACTCTGTACGGCATCCGCCAGCGGCTGCAAACCTTCTTCCACCAGCTCGTCGACCAGTCGCCGCCACAGACACCAGGCCCGCAGATGCGCACCGTTGGCCGCCCACGCCGCGCACCCGCGTTCCACAACCGACGACAACCAGTCCCCTGCGTCCCGATCGAACAATCCCTCCACCGTATTGCCGGCCAGCGCCGCCTGTGCGGCAAGCAACGATTCGAATCGGTCGGCCTGCTCGCACACCTGCCGCGCGGCATCCCCCACGGCCGTCCCCGGCCCGAAACCCGCGTGTCCGAGCGACAACAGGCCGCGCAGCTCCTCCAGAACCTCCCTCTGCCGTCCGACCGAACCTCCCAACCGCGACGCCGCGGCTTGCAACGCCGCACACCAGTGCGGCGCTGCACTCGCCGTCGACACGTCGGAATCCCACCCCCGCCATACCGCGCCGGCCTGCTCCCGCAGGTCCTCGTACGACGCCCCTTCCCGTTCCAGCTCCTGCAGCTTCTCCAGCAGCGGCAGGTCGCGCTCGCAATCCGGCGTCACGCCGTCGATCGTCAGCTTCTTCAACCCGCGGCGAACCCACCACCGGCTGTACCAGCGGAGCAGCACATTCGCGGTACGCGACGACTCCCACGACCGCCGCAGTCGCGCCACGTCCGCCCCGAGCACCTCTTGCAGCCGATACGGCCGCGAAAGCGCCCGGATCGTCTCCGTGCGGGCCGCCACCAGCCGCCCGGCACGCTGCAGCCGCTGCGCACACTCCGCCGCCCCCGGCCCCAACAGGAAGGACGCGTCGATGTCCGGCAGTTCTCCCAGTGTGCGTGCCAGCTGCGCCATCGCTCTGACCCCCTGGACATCCCGCGCGCAATCCCCCAGGCCGCACGCTTCCGCAAAGCGGTCCAACGCCTGCCGGAACGTCGCCGCCGCCTCACGCAACGCCGCCGCCCCGCTCAGGAAATCCGTCTGCCAGCGGGGCGACCACTCACTCGTCCGCACTCCGGCCAGTGCCGAAGCCGCTTCCGCCGGAATGTCTTCCAGGACCGGCGCGATCCGTCGGCTCAGATCCTGCCACCGCTGCAGCCGCTCCACCGTGTGCTCCGCGTCGTCGGACCAGGCAAAAGCGATTTGCGGTGTGGCCTCCGAGTCCGCCGCTCGCCCGATCGCGTCGAACACGCTCAATCCGTTCGGATACACCCGGTGCAGCCGTTCGACGAACCTGTTCAGTTCGCCTCGCAGCTTTTTCAGCTCACTGGCCCGCCGTTGCCGGTCTTCCGGCGGAGTGGCCTCGACCGTTTCCCATGCCTTGCGTAACCGCTCCAGAACCGCCGCCTTCTGGGCTTTGTGGGAGTGGAGTTCCAGGCAGAACTCACCGAGCCCGGCCTGCTCCAGGCGACGCGCCACGACCTCCAGAGCGGCCGTCTTCTCCGCGACGAACAGCACGCGACGGCCTTGCGCCAGACACTGGGCGATCATGTTGGCGATCGTCTGCGACTTGCCCGTTCCCGGCGGGCCGAACAGCACGAAATCCTGCCCCTCGGCCGCCGCCAGAACCGCCGACAACTGAGAACTGTCCGCCGAAAGAATCGTGAACGTCCGCTCCGGTCCGTAGCGGCGATCCAGTTCCCGCGGATCCGGGAACGTCTCACCCGAGCGGTACGGCTTGGATGGCGACTCGATCAGGTGCCGCACCAGCTCGTTCTGCTTCAACTGTTCGCCCCGCTCCTGCAGGTCCGCCCACATCAGGTACTTGGCGAACGAAAACGTCGCCAGCACGACATCCGGGACGACCTCCCAGCCGGGCTGATCACGGACCGCCACCGTGAAAGCCTGCTGGATTCGCTCCACGTCCAATCCGTGTTCATCCGTCGGTGGCGCATCAGCCAGACTGCGAAGATCCAGACCGAAGTCCTGCTTGAGCATCTCCAGCAGCGTCGGGTTGACTCGCGGTTCCTCGTCATACGCCTCCAGCACGAACCCCCTGCGCACGCTCTGCCGCTGCAATCGCACAGGCACCAGCACCAGCGGCGCCAGCAACCGCCGGTCCGGATCGTCCGGACGCGCCCACGCCAGAAATCCCATCGCCAGGTACAGCGTGTTGGTCCCGCCTTCCTGCAGCGCCGTTCGGGCTGCGCGGTACAGTTCCACCAGCCGCTGCTCCAGCTCGTCGCGAGGCAGGTCGACCAGCAACTCGTTGCGTGCCAGCGCTTCCTGTTCGCGAATCAGCCACAGATCCTCGCCGGTCCGCCGCTGATGCAGCTCCTCCGAGCGTTCCTGGACCCCGCAAGCCACCTCGCTCGACGAAACCAGCCGCAGTTTCTTCCCGTCTGCCAGACAGTCCTCGACGACCGCCGGCTGGGAGCAGCGCACCCGAATCGTCCGCCGCGTCTCGCGGAAATTGAGCAGCCGGTTCCGCAGACTCAGATCCAGTAACCGGTTTTTCCAGTGGTCCAGGCGGTCGCGCTCTTCGGCCTCCCTCCGGCCGGACGGCACGATGTCCACATCCGGGCCATCCAGTCGCGGAACCTGTTCCGGAACCAGACGCTCCGGCGGCAGATCCAGCCGCGGAATCTCCTCGTCGTCGGCCGACGTCTCCGCTTCCGCCAGCGGTCGAATCCGCTCCAGACGCGCACGACAGACGTCGACCGCCACCAGAAACCGCTCGTCGTTGCGCGGATCCAGTTGTCCTTTGCCCGACTGATACGCCGCCCGAAACGGAGCGGCCGGCGTCCCCGTCAACAGCGTCGACTCGAAAAACACCATCTGGCCCAGATTCATCCGCTTGCGCAGGGCGGTCACGTCGTCGACCAACACGGACGAAAACTGCTCGGGAACCGTCCAGCAGCCGACGAACGCGTGGCCTTCGTAAAACACCAGTAACGGATGCAGCCGACACTGCTCCAGACACGCCGCCAGCAGCACGGACAAATCCAGGCACGTTCCCACTCCCGCCTGCAGCACCCGTGACGGCGAGCGCACCTTCTGGCCCTCAACTTCGAAACTCGCCGGCGGCATCACATAGCTCAATCGATGTCCGGACAGAGCGGTCCACACCGCGGCCACCTGTTCCACGACCCGCTGCGGATCCCCGGTGTCGTACCCATTCAGGCTCGTGTCACCCCCGGAGGCCCGCAGAATCTCCGCCGCTCGTCCCAGAACCACATCCACGGCCGGATCATTCGGCATCACGAACGCTGCAATCATCTCCGGCATGCTGGCCAGACCACCCCATTCGTTCTTCGCCAGCAGGTCCACCGACTGTTCCACACACAGCAACTCCCGATCCCCCGCCGACAGTCGAAAACGCACCGCGCTTCGCACCGCCTCGGTCAGATCCCACAACAACCCACCGGCCACCGACACCTGCAGATCCTGCACGTGCACCCGCCGCCCCGACTCCAGACGACTGATATGCCACTGCCGCGGCACCACGAATTCCGGATCCGCCGTCATCTCCAGACGCAGGTCCTCCAGCGTTTCCCCACCGTCGTTGCGCACCGACATTTCCCGCAACACCGGCACGTCGTTCTGAAAGCACGCGTAATTGATCTTTGGCGCAACCTGAACCTCCAGCGACAGCCCGCGCGCCGCCGACCGGTCCTCGGCCCGCTGTTCCCGGTCTTCACGCACGCTCACGAATCCTTCTCCCGCAATTGTGCTCCACGACGAACACGCCGAGTCCGCGTGCGGACGCACATGCCCGTCGCCCGCCACGAACCCGTGCGTTTGCAGGACCGCACGCCCGCCCACACCCGATCACCTCTCGTACGGCGATCAGGCCCCAAACGGCCGACCTCCACCCCCTGCTATACGGCGCACCAGAAGCTTTCTGACATGGCTCGCCGGTCACGAACGCGCCGCTCGCGCGCCGACCGACGCCGTTCAGTCGCGTCGCCCGCGGAGCACATGGTGCCAGCCGAGCTTCGGCAACGGCTCCAGGCGGCCGTCCGGGTGCCTCAACAGCACACGACGGTCGGCGGTGATTTCGCCGATCCGCGTCAGAGGCGTCAGGCACGGGCGGAACGCCTCCAGACGCTCCGCGTCGCGGGGCGAGACGCAAAACAGCAGCTCGAAGTCTTCGCCGTCGCTCAGCGCATGATCCAGAGCGCTCCGGCCGTCCGCATGACGCGCCGCCTCGGGCCGAACGGGGATCGCCTCCGCCTCGATCACGGCCCCCACGCCGCTTTCCTCTGCAATGTGGTGCAGGTCGATCGCAAGCCCGTCGCTGATGTCGCACATTGCATGCAGCTCGACGTATGCGGCCAGATCCAGTGCCTCACCGATGCGCGGGACGAACGTCAGGTGGTGGCCGAACCGACTGCCTCCCAGGGCCCCGGTGACGAAGATCTGATCACCGGGCCGGGCTCCGCCGCGTCCGACGACGCCGTGCGGGCCGGGTTCTCCAATGGCCGTCGTGGCAATGGCCAGGGGAAACGGCCAGACGGTCGTGTCGCCGCCCACCAGCGCCGTGCAGAAACGGTCACACGTCCGTGCCACCGCGTCGAACAACTCCTCCGC
>RFHO01000448.1 GCA_003696385.1 Planctomycetota bacterium
CTTGTGACCGCGCTTCCCGGGATGGCGATCCGCTTTTCGCCACGTCCGCTGCAGCGACGGCTCCAGCGGCACTGCGCCGCCGGCACTGCGCCGCCGGACTGTCACGCTTCCAGAATATCGTGGACGATTCGCGCCGGCTGGCCGTCGATCAGCGACTGTTCGCGTCCGTTCTGCTTGAACACCAGCCGCTGGTGGTCGAGACCGAACAGGTGCAGCACGGTGGCGTGGTAGTCGTAGTGGTTGACGACGTTTTCGACGGCCTTGTGGCCGAATTCGTCGGTGACTCCGTAGACACACCCGCGTTTGAAGCCACCGCCCGCCAGCCACATGCTGAAGCCGTACGTGTTGTGGTCCCGTCCCACCTTGGCCCGTCCGGCGTCGTTCTGGATGACCGGCAGCCGTCCCATCTCGCCGCCCCAGTGGACGATCGTGGTGTCCAGCAGGCCGCGGGCCTTCAGGTCGTACAGCAGGGCGGCGGCGGGTTTGTCGACCTTGCGGCAGGCGGCCGGAAGCCGCGAAATGATGCTGCCGTGATGGTCCCAGAACTGGTTCTGCGTGAAGATCTGAATGAACCGCACGCCGCGCTCGATCAGACGGCGGGCGATCAGGCAACGACTGCCGTACTCGGCGGTTTCCTTTTCGTCCATCCCGTACAGCTTTTGCGTGGCTTTGGTCTCCCGTGAGAGATCCATCGCCTCCTTGGCGGCCAGTTGCATGCGTGCCGCCAGTTCGTAGCTGGCGATACGTGCCTGCAGCTCGAAGTAGCCGGGACGCTGAGCCGCGTGCCGCTGGTTGAGTCGCTGCAGGAAATCCAGCGCGCGGCGTTGCGGGGCGCCGGCCAGGTGCGGCGGCGGATCCAGATTCAGGATCCGCGGCTCCTGGGGGCGGATCACCGTTCCCTGGTAGATTGCCGGCAGGAATCCGTTGGACCAGTTTTCGACTCCCATCACGGGGAGCTGGCCGGGATCGATCAGCGCGACGTACGCCGGGAGGTTCTGCGTTTCGGATCCCAGGCCGTAGACCACCCAGCTGCCCAAGGTCGGGCGTCCGCCGAGGATGCGGCCGTTGATCAAAGCCCGGATGGACTGGCCGTGATTGTTCACGCCCGTGTGCATCGATCGGATGAGTGTGATGTCGTCGGCCATGCGTCCGGTGTGCGGCAGCAGTTCGGACAGTTCCATGCCGCATTCGCCGTAATGACGGAACTTCCAGGGCGAGGCGAGCACTTTCGAACTGGCCTGAGCGGCGTTGTCGTACTTGACTTCTCCGGGGAAAGGTTTGCCGTCGTACTTTTGCAGCATGGGCTTGGGGTCGAACAGGTCCAGATGGCTGGGCCCACCCTGCATCCACAGCGAGATCATCGCCTTGGCCCGCGGCGGCCGATCGGGGGCTTTGGGCTTCAGGTCGAAGGTCCGCGGTTGAAGCTCGGGGCGTTCGGTTTCGGCCAGCAGCCCGTCCTGTTTCAGCAGCCAGGCCAGTGCGATCGAGCCGAGACCCCAGCCCTGGGAAGCGAGGAAGTGACGGCGTGTGAAGCATTGTGCGGACATCGTGGTATCACCGTTCATTCGACGTAGAGGAACTCGTTGCTGCTGAGCAGCATCTGGCAGAGACTGGCCAGCGCCCACGCAGCGGGTGTGTGTTCCAGCTCGGGCAGGCCGCGGTCGGGCCGCTTGGCGGCCGCCTTGGGAAGTCGTCCGGTGAGCAACCGGGTCTGTTCGTCGAGGAACTGAAGGGCTTGCCGGAGCTCTTCGTCGGTTGGCCGCCGGGCCAATGCACGCAACCACGCACGTTCGATCTGCGCGCGGCGATCCGTGCCGGCTTCGGTCATCACGCGGGCGGCGAACAGTGCCGCCTGGTCGATGAGGAACTGGTTGTTCATCAGCAGCAGGGACTGCGTGGAGACGGTAGAACTGGTCCGGCGGGTGCAGTTCGGATCCATCCTCGGAAAGTCGAAGGCGCTCAACACGGCCAGTGGTCGGCTGCGGCGGACCTGTACGTAGACGCTGCGGCGGAATTCTTCGCCCTTCATGGGGATCACCGGTCCGGGGCGACCGGCGTTGAGGTTTTCGATGCCGATGACGAACTGCCCCACGCGGTCGGCCATGACGGGGATCGGCGGCCCGAACGGCGTGTCGTTGAAGGCGCCGCTGACGAACAACACGCCGTCGCGAAACGCTTCGGCGTCCAGCCGCCTCAGCCGCGCTCCGCCAAACAGCCGATTGTCGGGGTCCACCTCGTCGGCTCGGTGGTTGAGTCGCAGCGCCTGGCGATAGGTGGCGGAGGTGAGGATCAGTCGGTGCATGTGCTTGATGCTCCAACCGCTGCGGACCAGTTCGTCCGCCAGCCAGTCCAGCAGCAGGGGATGCGTGGGCCGCTCCCCGAGGTAGCCGAAGTCGTCCGGGGTGTCGACCAGGCCGCGGCCGAAGTGGTGCAGCCACAGGCGATTGACGATCACGCGGGCGACCAGCGGGTGCGTGCCGTCCGTGAGGCTGTGGGCGAACGCCAGGCGCCGACCGCTGGAAGGACGCGCGGTGGCGGCCGGAGTGATCCGCGTTTCGTGGCCCGAGAAACCGACCAGCGTCAGCTCCGCCGGTTCGACCTGCTGTCGCGGTTGCTGCGGGTCGCCGCGGTGGAAGACGAACGTGGGAGGCGGATCGGCGTCGGGTTCGACCAGCGCCCGGACGAACTCTTCTTTGGGCTTGCGGGCGCGCACCTTGGCGGCTTCGGCGGCCAGCTTCTTCAGTTCGTTGGCGGCCTTGGAGTCGTACAGGTACAGGCTGCCGGCGGTGACGTTGGTGAAGGGGTACTTCTTCAGTACGGCCTTCTGTTCGGCCGTCCGCTTGCCGGCCGGAGTTTCGTACGCTTTTCGTACGGCGTCCCGGTCGGCTTCGGGCACCTTGGCCAGTTGCCGCTCGAAGGTCTGCCGGATGAATTCCTGCTGCTTTTTCAGTCGCCGTTTGTCGATGGCGGCGGCCTGCTTTTCGATCTCCGCAGCCCGCTTGCGGTCGGTGTCGGTGTAGAGCGAAACGAGCCGCTGAGCCGGCGTTTTCCAAGCCTTCCAGTCCAGGGCGGGTTCGAAGATGGCCCGGAAGCGGTAGTAGTCCTCCTGCGAGATCGGATCGTAGCGGTGATGGTGGCACTGAGCGCAGCGGACCGTCAGTCCCAAAAGCGCGCTGGAGACGATGTCGATCGTGTCGGCGACGACCTGGTTGCGGGCGGCCGTCTGATCGACACCGCTTTGGCCCGTACCGTCGGGTGCCATGCGCAGGAAACCCGTGGCGACCAGCTTTTCGGCGTCCTCGGGCGAAAGATTCGTCAGCGGCGAGTGGATCATTTCGTCGCCCGCAAGCTGCTCCCGGATGAACTGGTCGAACGGCTTGTCGGCGTTGAAGGACCGGATCACGTAGTCGCGGTACTTCCACGCCCATTTGCGAGGCACATCATCAGGCGTGTAACCCTCGGAGTCCGCATAGCCGGCGACGTCGAGCCAGTGGCGGCCCCAGCGTTCGCCGTAGTGGGGCGAAGCGAGCAGTCGGTCGATCAGCCGTTCGTAGGCGTCCGGGCGCGGGTCGTGCAGGAAGGCCTCGACCTGCTCGGGCGACGGCGGCAATCCCAGGAGGTCGAAGCACACGCGACGCAGCAGCGTGTGCCGGTCGGCTTCCGGGGAAAACGAAAA
>RFHO01000449.1 GCA_003696385.1 Planctomycetota bacterium
CGTAACCGCCGCCGCAGGACGACGACGCGGCGCTGCCGTTCCTGGAGCGCCTCCAGCTCTACCAGAACCTGCGTCAGCCGTTCGATTTCGCGGTCTGCCTCGGCGATTTCCGGGTCATCCGCCGCAGCCCGCCGCGGCTGCGGTCGTTCGGGCTCCGGCCCGTCCTGCGGCACGGTGGCGGCGGAGCGTTCCGCGTCTTTCTCGACGACAGCCTCGTGCGGAGGCGGAACAGCGTCCTGCGTCGCGCGTTCACTGCCGGCCGCCGCGGGCATCGCCGCACCGTCTGCCGGACCGCTGGCACCATCGAGCAACCCGCGCAGCTCCGCGATCGAGCGATCCATGCTGCGCACGCGCTCATGCAGCCGCTCCCACCGGGCCCCCGCTTCGCTTTCCACGTGCCTTTTCCACGCCCACGCCATCGCACCGCTGGTCAACCCGAGAAAGACGTACCCCAAGCCTGCCAGCCAGTCCGAAGACAGGCTCGTGACCAGCCCCGCCACGACGGCAAAGGCACCGGCCGCCACGAAGATCCCCAGAACCACCTGCATCCAGCGCGGAAACTCCGCGGCCAGCTGGACTCGCTGCTCCTCCGCAATCAACTGCTCGCGAGCGCCCTCCAGTTCGCGCAGCCGCGTCGCCCACACCTGTTTCTGTCGTACCTGGGCGAGTTGTCGCCGAGCGCGATCGATCGCTTCCCGGATTGTTTCCGCGCCATGCCTGCGACATGCCTCCTGCAGCCGGGCGGCTTCACGGCGATATCTCCGGTCGAGCGTGGTCGTGCAGCGTCGCAGACGCTGCTGGCGTCCAAGCTCGCCTTCATAGTCCCGCGCAACGTGCAGGAGTTGGACGTGTATCCCCCACGAAAAGTTCAACCGTTCGATCCGCTCCACCGTCCAGCGGGGTCCCAGGTTCCGCACGGCGTTTTCCAGCTTTTCGCGCGTTTCGGCGATCCGGCGGCGCAACTGCGCGATGTCCTCACGCTCCGACGCGCATTGCTCGGCCTGCTGCACCAGACGTTCGATGACCGGGCGAAAGCGCAGCCGGCGCCGCGCCGTGCGCACGGCTTCATATTCGGCCCGCACCTGCCGCAACCGATCCCTCGTTTCCCGCAAACGCCGTTCGACGTCCTCCAGATCGCCGCGGATCTGTCGGAACCGACGCAGCGCGTCCTCGTGCGGCTCCGGAGGCGCCGGCAGATTCCGCAACGCCTGCAGAATCTCCTGTTCCCGTTTCCACAGCGGCCAGGCCTGGTTCAACAGACGGTGCCCGCGTAACTGGTGCTCCAACCCGTCACGGCGACGCTGGGCGTCCCGCAGCTCCGCCCGGGTTGCGCGCCAGCGGTCGACAACCTGACGCCGGCGGCGTTGTTCCTCGACCCACGAGTGTTCCCGAAGACACGCTTGGCGGAACGCCTCGAATGCCTCCGGCAGCCTGCCCTCGCTCCCGTCGCCCGACCAGATCCGTGCGATCTCTTCGTCCGCCGCACGCAACGCCCAAAGCACAGCCCGGGCCGCCACGGGCAATTCCATTGTCCACAGCCGCTCGCGCAACAAAGGATCCGCCAGAAATTCGCGCTCCGCCAATGAGAACAGGTCGAGGACGCAGGCATCCGCAATTCCGTTCTGCTTCGCACGGCTCAGCCATTCCCGCAGACGCCGGGACTCGAAACGGTGCGCGTCGTCGTGTTCGCCAGGCGCAGAGTCCATCGCGGGGGCGCTGGGGCCGGGCCGTTCCCGTGTCGCCACCGATGCAACGTCGGCCGGTGGCGCGGGCGGCTGCTCGGCAGAGCACCCGGGCTCAGCAGTCGAAGCCACGACGGGCCCCGAGGCCTTTCCCGCGACGTCGCGATCCGTCCCGCGTGGCCGTGGCTCGTCGTTCGGAGCAACCGTCTGTGCCTCGACCTCGAAATCTTCACGTGCCGGACAGACATCCCATTGCTCCCGCCCGTCACGATGACAGCGCCACACGGTGAATTCCTGTCCGGCGAAGCGGACACGCAGCCACCCTTCACGGATGTCGCGTTCCGCCTCCGCGTCCCGGCGCTCCGCATCCTTCGCCGTCCCGATCGTTCCCGAAGAGCGCAACGCGGACGACTCCGGATCAACTGTGCACGAAGCCGGAGATTCGGCGGCGTCGCCCGGTTCGTTTTCCGCAGGCGAGCCGGTGCCGGCCGGTGGATCGCCCCACAGGACCCACCGGATGAAACGGCGCAGCATCGACTTGCCCGACTCGTTCCCGCCGATCAGTACGGCCAGCGGAGTGGATTCCGGCACCTGCACGGACGCGTCGCGCCACGGTCCGAAACGACGTATCCGTATTTCCCGAATCTGCATCCCAAGCGTCCTCATCGTCCGCCGTCCGTCGACAGCCCCGCCGGCCGGCTCATGCCGCCGCCGGATCCGCCTCGGGCGCCCCGTCGGTCGAAGGCCCGCCGTGCTCCAGCCAGCTCCGGGCGAACAGCTCCGCCCACGCGGCGCATTCTTCCGGCCGTGGCACCGGCACGGCCGAGGCCCATTGCCCACCGGCGGTGTCGTTTTCGTTTCGCGCATGCAGCTCGGCCATCGCCCGCTCGATCCGAGACCGCAGCGGCGTCGCATCGGCACACGTCGCGGCCAGAAACCGCTGCATCGCGGCCAGCGCCGCCGCACGCAGTTCGTCGGGTGCACCGTCGGCCGAAACCGCCCGCGCCGCCGGCCGGGGGGACGACGTCCGTTCACTCACACCACCGGTGTCTCGGCGGCCATCGCCGATCGTCTCGGCGGCCTCGGCCTGCGGGTGCGAGGCCACACCAGTGGGCGATCCAGCTGTTGCGGAGCGCCTCACGGCACACGACGCCTGGGGACGCAACACGACGTCGAACAGGCAGGTCACCGGTCGGTCCCATTCCCCGACCTCTTGCTTCAAGACATCGGTCAGCCGCGACACCGCATCCGCACGGCGAAGCGGAACCAGATCCGCAGCCGCGCCGTCACAGACGCAGCGACACAGCCACAGATGCTCGTTGCTGTGCACATTGCACCGCCGCAGGCTCGCGGCGAAACCCGCCGCCAGACGCTCCGGATCCGCGGACGCCTCGACATGTTCCCGCACCGATACCCAGCGTACCGGGGCCGTAAACAGCCGTTCGCGACAGCGTGCCTGCGAGCCGTCCCATTCGATCA
>RFHO01000450.1 GCA_003696385.1 Planctomycetota bacterium
CGAACAGGCGTCGGCGTTTTTTCGCGACGTGCCGTCGATTCGGCAACCCGCCGAGACCCTCTGTGAACTGGGCCTCGCTTACCTGAAGCTCGGCCAGCCAGCGACGTCCCTGTCTGGCGGCGAAGCCCAGCGACTGAAACTCGCCCGGTTCCTCACCCAGCCCTCCCGCCGCACACGGTGTCCGGCACTGCTGGTTCTGGACGAACCGACCGCCGGCCTGCATCCCCATGATGTCATCCGCCTGCTACACGTGTTCCGCCGGTTGCTGGACGCCGGCCACACGCTCTGTGTCGTCGAACACCAGCTCGACGTACTCCGCGCCGCAGACTGGATCATCGAACTCGGCCCCGGCGCAGGCCCGGACGGCGGCCGCCTGATCGCCGCGGGTCCGCCGGCGGAACTTCGCCGCCACCGATCCTCTTCGCTGGCAGGGCTGCTCTGACGGGCGATCAAAACACCGCGGCCCCGCCGACGGCCAGCAGCCGGCAGCCGGCGGGGCCGCTGCCTTCACTCGGAATTCAAAAGGCCATTGCTTTCGCCGTGTCGTCCTCCGGTACAAGGGCACTCCGTGACGAAGCTCCCGACCGTCGCGCGGAACCGGTCGTGGTGCTCACGCGGCGGCTTGTGTGGTCGCGGCGCGTGTGAGGCGAGCGTGCACGGCCGCCAAGGACTCCATGCACAGCACGAACAGCGCCGGGATCAGGATCAGGGTGAACACGGTCGAGACCACCAGGCCGCCCAGCACCACACTCCCCAGGCCACGGTACAACTCGCTGCCGGCTCCGGGAAACAGCACCAGCGGCGCCAGACCGAGGACGGTGGTGATCGTGGTCATGAAGATCGGCCGGATCCGCGTGCGGACGCTGTGCAGCACGGCTTCCCGAGTCGGCTGGCCGTGGTCTCGAATGTTGGTCAGCGCCTGATGCACGATCAGGATCGCGTTGTTGACCACCGTGCCGATCAGTATCACGAATCCCAGCATCGTCAGCACGTCCAGGGATTGCGGAGCGGGTGGCGGCAACCCCTGCCAGTGCGCGAGCAGGCGAGTGTAAGCGTTCAGCAGGTGCAGTCCGAGGATGCCGCCCACTGCTCCGAGCGGCACGCTGGCGATGATCACCAGGGGATAGACCCACGCCTCGAACAGCGCCGCCATCAGCAGGTAGGTGATCAGCAGCGCCAGAAGCACGTTGCCGCGCAGCGCCTCCCAGGTCTGCCGCAGTTTGTCGGCCGTGCCGCTCAGATTCACCGCATACGGCGGCTGCAGCGCCCCGCTGTCTCGCAAGGGCGTCAGGATCCGCTCGTCGATCCGCTGAATGGCCTCTTCCAGCGGCAGTTCCGGCGGCGGGGTCACCTGAATGGTGATCGCCCGCTGACGCTCGCGATGGTTGATCTGTTCGGGGCCCGAACTCAGCCGCACTTCGGCGACTGCGTCCAGCGGCAACGGCAACGGACTCAGCGGCGTCGCCACGTACAGGCCTCCCAGATCCTGCGTGCGGGCCGAGTACTCTTCGCTGCCCATCACGATCAGGTCGATCTTTTCGCCTCCCATGAAGTAGTCCGTGACGTAGGCGCCATCGACCAGCGCGTTGACCATGAACCCCAGGTCCGTCGCCGTCAGTCCGGCGTCGGCCGCCACGACCGGACGCGGAACGATGTGCACTTCGGGATTCGACAGATCGAGGCTGGGGATGGGCCGGGCCTGAGTGGCGCTCCGGCGCGGCGATTGATCGCGACGTTCTCCCGCGGATGCCATCTGGCCAGCCGCCGGGACCGAATCGGCGGGAGCGTCGAGCACGGGGGCCACCGCGCGCATGACCTGGCCGCCCAGCTCGACCAGCCGAGGCAACTCGGGCCCGGTGATCTCGATGTCGATCGTGCGGCCGGCGGTCAACCCGCGCTCGAAAAGGCTCGATTGGCTCGCCACCACGATCGCTCCCGGCAGCCGGTTTCGCAGCCCGAACACCAGGGGCACCAGTTCACCGGCCCGGAGCGGATCCGCCGCCCGCAGCCCCACGAAAACCGAACGTCCCCGCGCCACATAGAAGAAATCACCGATCGGCGGGAAAGGCAGCTTCCGCGCCGCGTCGCTGTCGGGATCCACGTCCCAGTACGGTCGCAACGCGTCCTCGACCTTCTGTCCCAGCTCCTTGAGCTTTTCCAGGTTGTAACCGGGCGGCGGCATGACGATGCCGAACACCAGGTTCCGGTTCCCGTTGGGCAGGTACTCCACTTTGGGCCAGAACGCCCACGTCACCAGCACGGCCGACCCGGCCAGGCCGACCGTCACCGCCAGTTGGCGCGCGCGGGACTGAAGGACGAAGCGATTCGCCGCGGCCACGGCTTCCACGAAGCGGCGGGCCCGGCCGCGGATGCCTTTCTCCGCCACCGGCGGTTCGGACTGGCCGCGCCCGGCATCCAGCGGGACCGTCTCTTTTTCCAGCGACACTTCGTCCGGGCGCGGCGTTGCGTCGCTGCGGAACAGCCGGGCGGCCGCAGGAGGAATCACCACCAGGCTGACCAGCAGCGACAATCCCACCGCTCCGCTGATCGCCAGGGCGATGTCGCGAAACAACTGGCCGGCTTCTTCCTGGATGAACACCACGGGCAGAAAGACCGCCAGCGTGGTGAGTGTCGAGGCCAGAATGGCACCCCAGACTTCCCGCGTGCCGTGTGCCGCGGCCTGGAACGGCGGCAGACCATCGCGGTAGTGCCGGTACACGTTCTCCAGCACGACCACCGCGTTGTCCACCAGCATCCCGACGGCGAAGGCCAGTCCGGCCAGGCTGATCACATTCAGACTCCGCCCCAGTCCGTGCAGGATCAGGAACGTGCCCACCAGACTGACCGGGATCGCCAGCGCGACCACCAGGGCTCCGCGCGCGAACCACAATCCGCCTCCGACGATCAACAGCACCGTCAGTGCAAAGAACCACGGCGTCACCGTCAGCGCCAGGACAGCCGTCAGCAGGATGGCCGGTACGAAGACGGCCGTCCGCCACGACGGATGCAGAAACACCATCAGCACGATCGCCGTCAGGGCTCCGCCGAGAATGATGTTCTGGTTCACCAGGCCGATCGCCGAACGGATGTAGTCCGTCTCGTCGTAGACCTGCGTGAGCACCAAGCCGCGCTGTTTCAGGATTCCCTCGTTGAGGATCCGGTTCACCTGGCGCAACTGCGTCATCACGCTGAGCACATTCGCACCGGTGTCGCGGATGCAATTGATCGCGATGGTGTCGGAGCCGAAGCGGCGGACGAAGCCGTCCGGCTTGGCATACCCCAGCCGCACGTCGGCGACGTCCCGCACGAACACCGGACTTCCGTCGTGGATCGCCAGGATCTGGTCGGCGACCTGCTCCGGCGAACGATACTGGCCCAGCGTCCGCACGACGTAGCGCCGCTTGCCTTCCCAGAAATCGCCAGCCGACGTGTCCCGATTGCCCCGCCGCAGCGCGTCCCGCACGTCGAGCAGCGTCAGGCCACGAGCGGCCAGTCGCTCGGCATCGACGATCACGCGCATCTGCGGTTCGCGGCCTCCGAGCACGTTCGAGTTCGCCACGCCGGGTACGCGCTCGAACGCCGCCTCGATGACATCTTCGGCGAACTTCCGCAGCGTCGGTATGTCCGTCACCCGCGGCAGCAGTGGCCGCAACTCCGGATGCCGTTCCGCCGCATTCCGCAGTCGCAGTTCCGCCAACCCCGGATTTCGCGCATCCAGAACGCGCTGCAGCGCTTCGGCCACGGAGTTCCGACCGGCGGCACGGTGTCGGTCCCGCGCATCGATCAGCGTGGAGCGATCGGGCAGGCGCGCACTGAGAATGAACCAGGCGATCGGGCGGTCGGCGGAGCTGGCCGTGGTGATCACCGGCTCGTCGGCGTCTTCCGGATAGTCCGGCACCTGCGACAGGCGGCTGTTGACCTTCAACAGGGCCGACTCCATGTCGGTGCCGACGTTGAACTCGAGCGTGATGCGGCCGACCGAGTCCGAGCACTCGGACGTCATTTTCCGCAACCCCTCGACGCTCTTGAGGAACTCCTCCTGTTCCTGCACGATCTCCCGCTCGACTTCCTGCGGACTGGCGCCGGGCCAGCGCGTTTCGATGGTGATCGTCGGCGTCTGGACTTCGGGCGTCAGTTGCATCGGCATTCGCAGCAGCGCCACCGCGCCGAAGAGCATCAGCAGCAGCACGCCGACCGTGACCTTCACCGGATGCCGGATGCATGCATCGATGGGGTGCATCGCAGTCTCCTGGGTGGCACGGCCTCACGAGCCGGCGGCTTTGTCGCTTGCGGTCGTCTCGATGACGCGCACGGCCTGCCCGGGCCGCAGGCGTTCGTTTCCTTCCACGACGACGCGGTCCCCGGCCGCAAGCCTGCCTTGCACGGCGAAAAACTCGCCATCGGCACCCAGGATCTGCACCGCTTCGCGCCGGACGGTCGTTTGCCGCCGAGCGGTGCCCGGTCCGCCGTTCGCCGGCGACCGCCGGCCCGCACCGGTGGCCCGCGCCGGAACCGCGGCCGTCGGCGCGTCCCCGTCACGCCTCGGCGAACCGTCTTCCACAACGAACACCACGGGCTGCGGTCCCCCGATGACCACGGCATCCTTGGGCACCATCAGCGTGGGTCTGGGCGCGCCCACCGCCAGAGCCGCCCGGGCGAGCATGCCCGCTTTCAGCGGCCGCGCCCCGTCTTCGCCCGGGGGATTGGCCAGCCGCACGCGGACCGGAAACGTGCGTGTCCGTGGATCGGCCCGCGGTACGACGCGTTCCAGCGTGCCGACGAACGGCCGCTCCGGATACGCATCCACGTGCACTGGCACCGCGACGCCGCGACGCAGTTTCCCCACATGCACTTCCGGCACGAACACCCGCACCTCGACCGGGTCGAGATCGAGAATCTCGGCAACCGGATCGCCCGACTTCAGCCACATTCCCACCTCGACCTGCTTGCGGACCACCACGCCGTCAAACGGGGCCCAGATCGTGTACTTCTGCAGGATGTCCTCCAGCCGTCGCACGACCTCCCGCTGATGCTCGAGCCGGGCTTCGGCCTGAGCGATCCGTTCCTGTCGCGGCCCGGCCTCCAGCAGAGCGTACGCGGCCGCCGCCTCCTGGAACGCCTGTTCCGCGGCGATCGCGGTGGAACGCGCCTCGTCCAGCTCCTCCTGTGAAATCGTCCGGTTCTGCCGGAACAGCGTCTCCATCCGCGCCAGCCGTGACCGCGCGAACTCCCATCGGGCCCGAGCGGCCTCGCGGCGGGCCTTCGCCTGCGCCAACTCCTGCGGACGCGGCCCGTTCTTCAGCTCCAGCAGCTCCTGCTCGCGCAACCGCAGCTCGGCGCGGGCCGCGGCCAGTTCCAGTTCGTGCGTCCGGCTCAGCAGACGCACCAGCGGGCGAACGCCTTCGCCCGGTCCGGCTCCCGGCGGAGATTTCCGCGCAACGACCGGATCCCCCTCTTCGAAATACACCGCCTCCACGCGACCTTCGACCGCCGACCCGACCGTGCTCGTCCGGGAGGGCACGACCGTGCCGACGAACTCCCGCACGCCGGCCAGCGATCGCTCCACCACCGGCGCCACCACCACGGCCGTTTCGCCCTGCTGCGCGAAGGCCCCGCGCACCCCGACAATGGCCAACAGCGCGACGATCGGCATGCTGAGCCGGATCGATCGACGACGCCCTGCCGGTCCGGTTTGTGCGGAGAATCGGAAGGTTCGATAAAGCCGCATCGCATATCCCCTTTCGAAATCGCGGGCGCCTTCGGCCCTCGCCAGTCGGTCGCAGTCATTTCGGACCAGCAGCAGCGGCCATGGAAGGCACCGCACGAGAAGCCGGCTCGCTCCGCGCGGAGAACGCGTCATCCTACCGCGCCGCGACAGCGGCTGCAGGTTCGGCCGCGACTGACGACGCACGAACGCTCCTGGAGGCTTGCCATCACGTGTCCAGCGGAAGGGGGAGGTAGCCGGGCCAGTCGGGGGGAGCCTGGCGGTTGTGGCGGGCCATCAGCATCAACAGCACGTCGTGCGCGCGGTCCGCCACCGGCATCGTGTGCAGAAGTTCGTACGCCGTCTGCCAGTCACCGGCGATGAAGGCCCGCACACCGCGTTCGTATTGCTCCAGTTGCTCGTCCGTGAACAGCGGCTCCCACTGCTGTGGCGGTAACAGCTCGTACACGTTCAGCGGCTGCTTCATTCCGCGGGGCACCACCTTCGCCAGCAGGCGGGTGCGGGCGACCGTCCGCGGCAGGCGTTCGCGGACCAGTGACGCGGTCGCTTCGTCGATCACGATGGGCACGCGCAGTACCTTCGTCAGTTCCTGCAGACGGCTGGCCAGGTTCACCACTGGGCCGAACGCCGTGATCTTGACGTGTTCGGGCGTTCCGATCTTGCCCGCGACGCTGCGGCCGTGTGCCACACCGATACCCATCCGGAAGTCCGCCAACGGATGGCCTGCCTGCCTGCGGGCGTCTTTGAATCGCGCCCGGATGGCCAGTGCGGCGCGGCAGGCTTCCAGCGGAGCCTCCGCGCTGGAAAGCGGCCAGCCCCACATGGCCAGCATCGCGTCGCCCAGAAAATCCGCGGTCACACCGTGAAAACGGAACACTTCACTGGCCATGACCGTCAGCGCGGCACTCACGCGTTCGAGGAACCCAGCCAGGTCAGCCTGCTCGGCGGATTCTTCAGTCGCATGGCTGAATCCCCGCAGGTCGCAGAACATCACCGTCAGATCGCATTCGCGGGGAGCCAGCAATTCGGCGTCCAGGTCGTCGCCGATCACTTCCAGCACCGGCGGCGAGAAGAACTGCCGCAGGGCGCTTTGCCTGCGTTCCAGGAGTGTCGCGCGGCGCACTGCGGCAACCACTTCCGCCACCAGGCCCGTGAAGCGAATGTCCGGGCCGAGCCGGCTGCGCAGCGCCCGCACATCCTGCGTGTCATGGAGACGGCCCGTGACATACAACACCAGCCCCGGTGACACATCGAGCTTCAGGGGAGTGCAGAACGCCCAGTCGGCCTCCGCGTGCTCGGTATATTTCGCGGGGCCCACGCTGCCGTGCCACATATGCAACACCGGGGCGCCGCGCCGCAGCGCATCCCGAGCCAGCCGCCGACTGATCCGCTCACCTCCTTGAACGCCTCGCCGCGTGGCCGAATACAACATCCGCAATGGCTCCGCGGCCACGTCTACCACCGCTACGCGATCCGCGGAGGTGATTCCCGCGAGCACCAGTTCCGTGAGCCGCTCGTACAACGCGGCATCGGTACGGGCCCGGCTGATCAACTCCGGCAGTTGCGTCAGCACCTCGATCTGCCGCTCGGCGTCGATGAAGCGAGCCTGTTGCAGCTCGCGCGGGCTGAAGGCCAATTCGGTGAGCGGTGTGTCGTCGGTGCGCGATTCCGCCGCGGTCCCGGCCGACGGCGACAATGCGAAGGTCGTCTCCCCCACCACCAGTCGTTCGCCGGGCGCCAACGTGCACTCCGTCACGGCCCGCCCGCGGTGGAAAACCGGATTGCGTGCTTCCGGGAACACCCGGATCCGCAGCATGCCGCCCTCGAGCGTGCCTTCGAAATGGCGCCGCGAGAGGAATTGTTCCCACGGCACCACGAACTCCGCCGGCGGCGTGCGGCCGACCACGAACGTGCGCCCGGGGGTGAGTGGGAATCGGCTGCGCTGAGCGGCCCGCGCCCCTCTGGCTTCGAAAACCAACGTGCGGCTCTCGCCGACCGGCGTCTGCTGCTGCAAGCTGTTCATCGTCTGCGCCGACCCGCCGGCCGGTGAAACCCCCGCTGCGACAGTGCCGGCTGTCCGCGGTGTTCAGAACCCCAGACCGACATCGTTCAGCAACCCGGTTTGCACGGTGCCGTCGGTGATTTCGAACATGCCGGGGTAGAGCTTGGCCCAGCGGGCGTTCGGGCCGGGGCAATACTGCCGGGCGTTGCCTTCGATCGCGGCTACCGTGGGAATCCGCGCCGCCAGACTGGCCGAATGGAGGAACGAGTAACCCGGGCAACTGAGGTCCTGCACGCACAGGAACATGCCGTATTTCTGGGCCGCGGCGGCGGCCAGTAACGCCTCCGTATGTCCCTTGCACGCCTTCAGGGCGACGCCCGTGTAGCCCTGCTCGCGGGCCAGCAACAACGCATCGTAGTCCGTCAGCGCCTCGTCGATGACGACCGGTTTTTGCGCCGCCGCGGGACGCATATCGAAGGGGTACGCGCGGAGGTCACGGCTGGTGGGTTGCTCAATGTACTGGATCCGCTCGTAGGCCTGCGGTCGTCGCTCCTTCAGCTTTGCCAGGAATTCCAGCAGGTACTCCACGTCCTTGCACTTTTCGTTGAAGTCCAACGAATAGAACCATTCCCGGCAGCCGCGTGCCGCCTGGGCCTCGGCAGCGACGTCCTCGACGGCGATGACGCGATCCAGATCCCACGCCAGATCGTCGCCGGCCAGCTTGATCTTCAGGTGGGTCAGGCCGTCGGCCGCGATCCATTCGCCGAGTGTCTCGGGTAGGCCGTCTTCGATCCGCCGTTCGATGTCCGCTTCGGTCAACGGATCCAGCGCGCCCACGAGGTGGTACAGCGGCATCCGCGGCTTGGGTTCGCGCAGTGTGTAGCGGTCCAGATACTCGCCCGCAAACTGGTCGTCCAGATACTCAGCCAGATCGTGGTGGCAGAATTCTTCGGACAGTCCGTTGTAGCTGTTGATATCGTTCGCGCGGCCGAATCCGTCGTGCAGCGCGGCGTCGAACGGACTGGCCGCCACGAGTTGCGCCAGCGTGGGCATCGGTTCCGGGGCCCCGCACTCTTCGGCGACCACGCGACCGAGATGTTCGTATTCGCCCGAAATCTGGTACACAATGTCCAGGGGATGGTTGAACTCGCTGTAAGCGCCCACCAGCTCCGCCAGCCGCTCGGCGAACCGTTTCATCGTCGCCTCGCTCTGCTCGGCCGAAACCACGTCACTCGGCCAGGCCCAGATGTTGCCGACCGGCATGCTGCCGGATCCGGAGGCTCGTTTCTTTCGCCGGTTCTCGACGGTCACGTCCACATTGATCAGGTCCGTCCGGTCGATCACGCGGCCCCCGAACTTCAGCGGCGCTCGGAACTCGACCGGTTCGAATTCGACGACGACATCGACGACGCGGATATCGGTTTCCTTGCCCTTGCCCATCGTCCTGACCTGCCGGGAACGACTCG
>RFHO01000451.1 GCA_003696385.1 Planctomycetota bacterium
CATTCTGAAAACGCACGCCATGCAGGCCGAGATCATGGACCAGCCCACCGCCGCGCTGATCCGCGACCTGAAGCAGCGCGGGCTGCTCGAGCACACGCTCGTGGTGTGGGCCACCGAGTTCGGCCGGATGCCGTTTCTGCAATCCAACGGCACCGGACGCGATCACAACCCCGGGGCGTTCACGTGCTTCCTGGCCGGGGCGGGAGTGAAGACGCCGTTCAGTTACGGCGAAAGCGACGAATTCGGCTTCAAGGCGGCCGTCGACGCGACCAGCGTGTACGACTTCAACGCCACGCTGCTGCACCTGATGGGGCTGGATCACGAGCGGCTCACGTTCTACCACAACGGCCTGGAACGCCGCCTGACCAACGTCCACGGCCGCGTCGTGCACGAAGTGCTTGCCTGAGCGAGCAGCCCGGCGAACGCCCGGGCCCCGCGGCACCGTCCCGGACGCGCCCGCCGCTGCGCCGTCGAGTCGGGTCGCGGGACGGCCGGTCGCACTGGATCCGTTGCGCGGCGGTTCGTCCGAATGCGTCGTCGGACCGGCCGGCGATCACGATGCGACGCGCTCGGGCACCAGTTCGTGCACGCAGAACGCACCGTCGGCGAGATTCTCCCGCGCCAGGTCGACGATGTGCTGGTGGTGCGTGAAGTAGATCACCTGCGTTTTGTCGGCGAATTCCGCAAGGACCTCCAGCGCCGCCGTGGCACGGTCGTCGTCGAACATCACCAGGATGTCGTCGATGATGAACGGGATCGGTTCACGCCTCTGGAGCGATGTCTCCAGCAGCGCCAGCCGCAGCGCCAGATACAGTTGATCGGCGGTTCCGTCGCTCATGCCTTCCACGCCCACCAGTTCCCCGCCGGGACGGCAGCCGAGCAGCTTCGGGTGCCCGTTGTCGTCGGCATCGGCACAGATGGAGGCAAACGAACCCCGTGTCAGGTGTGCGAAGATCTCGCCTGCCCGCTGCAGCACGGGGCCTTGGCTGCGCTCGCGAAACCGCTCCATCGCCTGACGCAGCACCTGCTGCGCCAGCCTGAGACGGATGTATTGCTCGGCGTTGGAGCGGATCGACTCCAGCAACAGCTCCATCTGCTCCTGCAGTTCCGCTGCGCGGTCACTGCCGTCGATCCGCGCCAGTTCGTTGCGAAGCTCGCCCCGCCGGGTCGACAGTTCCTTCTGCTGCTCTTCCAACTGAGCGATTCCGTCGGCCAGCTCTTTCAACTGCGCGTCGACCTGGTCGGGCTCGAAGGTCTCCACTTCGGCCAGCCACTGCTGCAGCTCCTTGCCTCCCGCCAGCGTGGTCAACTGTGCTTCGACGTTCCGCAATTCGTTCATGAGTTCATTGCGTTGCCTGACCCGCTCTTCGATCGCTGGCAGCTCGTCGGCGGAAGAGCAGCCGGCCTGTTCGCAGAGTTTGCATAGCCGTTCGCTGGCCGTTTCGATGGCGGTTTTAGCCTCACGGAGCTTGCGTTGCTCGGATTCCAACTGCTCCCGCAGACTTTCCCGCCGCTCGGAGTCCCGTTGTGCCCGCGCCGACCGGTCCGCAAGTTCCGAGACGGCCAGCTCGACCGAATTCTCAAACGTCGCGAGCAGGTCCGGTGCCACACGGTCGATCAGCTCGCGGGCGCGCTCCTGATAGGCCCGCAAATACCGGTCGATCTCGTCGATCCGTTCCGACACGCTGTGCGACTCGTCGACACGTTTGAGAATCTCGTCGATCGTGTCCATCACGGCTCTGGCCCGCGTGGGCTTGGCGTCCTGCTCCAGACCCAGCGCGCGGACGGCGTCCGCCCATTCGCCCTGCCACCGTTTCAGCTCCGCATCCGCTTCGGCCGCAGCACGCCTGGCGTCTTCGACCCTCCGACGGGCATCGGCCAAGCGCTCGAGCAGCGCGGCGCGACGGGTCCGCCGTTCTTCCAGCTCGCGAAGCACGCTGCGAGAGCGGTCGATGGCGTCCGACAGCGGGGCATCCGCCGGCAGGACATCGCTTCGGCCGACCGCCGCCAGTGCCGCCACCAGGTCTTCCCGACGTTCGGCAATCCGCCGCTGCAGATCCGCGACCGTTGTTTCCGCATCGCGGATCGCATCGGCCAAAGCGACCAGTTGCAACTGGTCGTCCCGCCACGACCGCATCTCGCGCGGAGTCAAGGGCTCGATCCCCAGTGACCGCCACAACTGCCGCCACTGCTGCTGCGCCCCCTCGAGTCGTGCCTGGGCATCGGCCAGCTCTTCGCGAAGCTTCTCCAGGTCCGCTTCCGCGGCGGCCAATTCGGCCTGCCATTGTGCTTTCTGGGCGACGCGGTCGGCTTCCCGCCGCAATCGATCGGCAATCTCGTCGGCCGCGTCCACGCTGGCACGATACGCGGCGGGCAGGTCGAGTCCCGGAGCGAATTGTTCCACGAATGCGTCGATGCGCCGCTGCAGCGAAGAATCCGGCGCACCGTCCGACATCCAGGCTTCCACGACGAGCTGCCAGCCCGCGTCCCGCTGGCGGCGGGCTTCCTCGAGGCTTTCCTCGGTCGGCACGTCCTGCACCGCCTGCAGGGCGTCGAGTGCCGTCTTCCTTTCGTCACGCCTGCGTTGCATCTCGGCGATCCGCCCCTGAAGTCCCTCGACCGTCTCCGTCGCACGACGAAGCTGCTCGTCGAACCGGTCGATGGTTTCGGCTCCGGGAACGCGCAAGTGCGCCAATTCCTCGAGCGTTCCCTGGAACAGCGGAAGGCGGGACAGCTTGGCGTCCGCGTCGGCTCGAAGTTGCGTCAGTTTCCGCAGAGCCTCCGCAAGCTGATCGTCCAGAGCGCCGCGTTCGGCACGCTGGATCGCCAGAGCGAGTTCCGTCGTGCCGGGGACTTCCGCCGTCCGGTCGAGTTCGCCCTGAATCGCCTCCAGCTCCCGTTCGGCGTCGCGGACCGCGGCGATCGCCCTTTGCTGCCCTTCGATGCGGGCCTGAAACTGTTCGGCCAGTTCCTCGATCCGGCGACGCTGGCCCCGCGGAAGCCGAAGGGTGTCGATCTGTTCCACGGGAGTCGGCCGCTCGAGATCGCGCATCAGCCGCTGGATTTCCCGCTCGAGGTGTGCGCGGCGCGAAGCCAGCCCCGGACGATCGTTCTCGGCCGAACGGAACCTGCTGAGTTCATCCCGCAGAGCGTCGATCGCGTGCCGGTGGTTCAGCAGTTCTTCGGGAACGCGAATGCCGGCCAGCGTTTCCTCCAGGCGGCGGATCTCCTCTGCCGCGGACTGCGCTGCGGCGTGGCTGGTGCGAAGCAGCGTCTCGGCCTCCACCCGTTCGGTAGAAAAGGTGGGCGGCAGAGCCGGCACGTCGGCCAGCGGCTCCAGCTCCTCCAGCAGGCGGCGCCGCTTGCTCACGTGAGGCAGCGAAGCGCGCACCCGCTCCAGGCGCCCGTGCTCGATCCGTCGCGCTTTCAGCTCCTGTTCGACTTCGCGCAGTTCCCGCTCGCACGCGCGCAACCGCGCTTCGGCGGCTTCCCACTCGGCGGGCGGGACGATGGCGGCGTCCCGCTGTTTGCGGAGATTCTTCAACTCCTCGATGCCAGCGTTGATCACCGG
>RFHO01000452.1 GCA_003696385.1 Planctomycetota bacterium
CCGCATCTTCGAGAAGTTCACGCAGGTGGATTCGTCTGCGACGCGCAAGTACGGCGGCACCGGACTGGGGCTGGCGATCGCCTCGGGCCTGGTCCAACTGATGGGCGGCCAGATTCGAGTCCAGAGCACGGTCGGTGTCGGCAGCACGTTCACCTTCACGGCCCGGCTGGGCGTGTCGTCCGAAGTGGACGACGAGCCCACGCTTCCTGCCGAGATCAAGGGTCGCCGCGTATTGGTCGTGGATGACAACGATACCAACCGGCAGATCCTGTGCGAGATGTTGGGTCGATGGGGGCTGAAGGCCGTGGCCGCGGCCTCAGCGGAGGAAGCGTGGCGAATCGTCGAAGCCGAACAGACTCGGCCGTTCGATTTCGTGTTGTCCGACGTTCACATGCCCGGGATCGATGGCGTGACGTTCCTGCAGCGGCTGAAGGATGCGGGGCGGCTGGAGGGGGTCGCCGTCCTGATGCTCAGCTCGAGCGACGGCGCGGACGTGCGCAGTGCGGGGCATCGGCTGGGAGTCGGTCGGTTCCTCGTCAAACCCATCAAGCAGTCGGAGCTGTTCGACGCATTGGTCGCCGCGATGTCCGCCCGGGAAGAGGACGCTTCGTCCCGGTCCACGTCGGTGGTAATGTCGAACGAACGCCCGACCGGGGCCGGTCAGCCCGGCACGCCGCTGAACGGTTTGCGCGTGCTGGTCGCGGAGGACAGTCTTCCGAACCAGAAGCTGATCGTCGGCGCACTGGAGCGTTGGTCCGTGCAGACCACGCTGGTCACGACGGGTGCAGCCGCGGTCGAAGCCGTGCGTACGCATCCGGACGCGTTCGATGCGGTGCTGATGGACGTGCAGATGCCGGAGATGGACGGCCTGGAGGCAACGCGGCGGATCCGGCAGTTCGAACGCGAGTCCCAGGCGGCGCGTCCCATACCCATCATCGCGATGACCGCGCACGCCCGGGACAGTGACCGCCAGGCGTGCTTCGATGCCGGCATGGACGAGTACCTGTCCAAGCCGATCCATCTGAAGCAGCTGCGAACGGCGCTGGAACGGCATGCAGCGCGGCAGGCGGGCGCGGGGAGTCTGGCAGACGCGGCACCACGCGACGCAGCGTCCTCCGGCTCCGCGGATGAGCATTCGGCGCGACTGTTCGCCCGCGAAGCGGCCGTCAGACGACTCAATGGCGACCTCCGCTGGCTGCGCGAGGTGAGCGAAGCGTTCCTGCACGAATACCCGCCGACCGTGCGCCGCGCGCGTGACGCGATAGCTGCGGGCGATTTCGAGGAGTTCGGGCGACAGGTTCACCGCTTGCTGGGAGCTTTACGCGGGTTGGCCGACGCGCCGCTGTGCGAGCGGTTTGAGCGGGTCGAGGGAACATTGCGGCAAGGGGACGCGGAGCACGCCCGTCGTCAGTTCGACGAGTCCGTGCCGCTGTTGCAGCAACTGGCCGCGGAGATTCGCGCATGGCTGGATGAAAACCGTGCCTGAACGGTCACGGCGGGCAAGCTGAACGGTTTTCAGCACGCGTCGGTTCGTTTAATGTGCCGCTTTCATCGACCGGGCGGGATCTGGACGGCGCGGACCACGGTGTTCGGTTCCGACCGGCGGCGAATGCCGGCCGTTTTCGACGCGCGATGTAGCACTCAATGCCGCCGTCGCCATCGGCGCGGCAGATCGCGGCGGAGGGGCCCGGCGATGGTTCGGTCGTCCCGGCTCAGTGAAACCAAGGTCGCCATTCGGAACGAAACGGCATGTTCCCAGTCCGCGACACGATACCCAGCCGGAGTACGCCGGTCGGGACGTACGTGATCATTCTGATCAACGCGATCGTGTTCCTGATCGAGCTGTCGCTGCCGGAACCCGTACTCCAGCACGTCATCCGCGTGCTTGGCGTCGTGCCTCAGCGGGCCGTCGTCATTTGGGCCTACGAGGGCTTCACGGTCGGGCTGGACCTGTGGATCTGGCCGTATTTCACCAGCATGTTCCTGCACGGCAGCCTGATGCACATCGTGGGCAACATGTGGATGCTGTGGATCTTCGGCGACAACGTCGAGGACCGCATGGGAACGGCGCGATTCGTCGTGTTCTACCTGCTTTGTGGTGTCATCGCCGGCATCGTGCACACGGTCAGTAATCCGGCGTCGGCCGTTCCGACGATCGGAGCCTCGGGGGCCATTTCCGGCGTCATGGGCGCGTACATGCTGCTGTTTCCGCATTCGCGCGTGCTGACGATGGTCCCGATCGGGTTCTATCCGTTTTTCTTCGACCTGCCGGCCCCGTTTTATCTGTTCTACTGGTTTCTGCTGCAGTTCATCAGCGGAACGGTCGCGATTGCCTCGGTGGGATCGCAGGCGACCGCGGGCGGGATTGCCTGGTGGGCGCACATCGGGGGCTTCGCTGCAGGTCTGGTGCTCGGGCCCTTGATGGCTCGGCGAAGACCACAGCGTGTGTTGCAGCCGGACGAATGGGGCGTCGAAGCGGCGTGGTGGCATGGCCGCTGACCGCTCCGGCCCGCCGGCGCAGCTCCCGCGCTTCCGCGTCAGACGGCGTCCAAGGCGATTCGACGTGGGCGCGGCCCGGACCGTCGGGTCGGACATACCACTCTGGAGAGACAGACCATGACACCGATGGACATTTTCTGGCTGTTCTTCATGTTCAGTGCGTTGCAGCCGGTGCTGCGGCAGAAGTTTCTCGATGCGGCGCGGCAGCGGATGATCGCGCGGATCGAACAGGAGCGCAATTCGCGGTTGATTCTGCTGGTTCATCGGCAGGAAACGATGAGTCTGCTGGGCTTTCCGCTGTTCCGGTACATCGACATCAACGATTCGGAGGAAGTGATCCGCGCGATCCACCTGACGGACAACGACATGCCGCTGGATCTGGTGCTGCATACGCCCGGCGGTCTGGTGTTGGCGTCGCTGCAGATTGCCCGCGCCCTGAAGGCTCACAAGGGCAAGACGACGGTGTTCGTGCCGCACTATGCGATGTCCGGCGGCACGCTGATCTCGCTGGCCGCGGACGAAATCGTGATGTGCGAACACGCCGTGCTCGGACCGGTCGATCCACAGCTCGGGCAAAGCCCCGCGGCCTCCATCCTGAAGGCGGTCGAGAAGAAGCCGGTCAGCGAGATCGACGACCAGACGCTGATCATGGCCGATCAGGCCGAAAAGGCGATCCGCCAGGTGCGTGACGCCGTCACGGAACTGCTGGAGGACAAGTTCGGCGAGCAGAAAGCACGGGAGGTGGCGGCGCTGCTGTCGGAAGGCACGTGGACGCACGATTTCCCCATCACCGCGCGTGCGGCCAGGGATCTGGGGCTGCCGGTTTCCACGGACATGCCCGAGAGCGTGCTTTCACTGATGCAACTGTATCCCCAACCGGCCCGCCGCCAGCCTTCTGTGGAGTACCTGCCGCAGCCGTACCGTGGCGAACGCACCGCCGGCGGGAGTTCGTGAGCCTTTCCGGTTGGTTGTCGCGCTTGGCACGCGGCGATGCCGGTTCAGGCGAATTCGCCGTGGAGGAACCATTTCGAACCGCTCCGAAAGACCCACAGGCAGCGACCGTCGGCGGTTTGCAGGCGGAAATACCGGCGGTCGATGGGTGTTTCGGTCCACCATTCGGCTTGCAGTGATTCCTCACTGGACCAGGCCATCGCCACGAAGCGGCGTCGCCGGCAGCGGAACCGCAGCGGTCGGTCCTGGTGGTCGTACTGGATGACGACCATCGGCAGCGGTGACGGATAGATGATCAGCGGTCGCAGTGGCGGCGGCGACGCTTCGGGGTCCGTCGAGCGTTCGCTCGGAGCAACGTTCTGTTCGAGCGTCGGGAGAAGTACATCGCCGAGCAGATCCACGGGCCGGTAGGCCTTTTCCGGGACGTGCGTGTCGGCCGGCACGAAGCGGCAGACGGCCGTCGGCCCCAGCCGCCCGACCAGTTCGTCCGCGAGATCGCGCAGTGAGTGTTCGTCCGAGGCGGGAAGCTGTGCGAACAGACCGCGCATTTCTTCACGGATCGGCCGGGTTTCCGGTGCCGAGACTTTCAACCCCTGCACGCCTGCGGGTGGTCGGATCGTTTCGAGCTTCAGCGCCAGCACGCGATGGATCCGACTCGGGGCGAGTGTCGGGGCGGCCAGTTCTATCGGAATGCATGCCGTCTCACCGTTGTCCAGAAACAGTTCGATCCGGTACCGGTCGGTCGTTTGCCCCGCGGCTCGAAGTCGTTCGACCACCCGGTCGAGCGCGTGACGGAGATGTGTTTGCAGAGCGCTGCGTTCGACGACGGGGAAGTCCCACTGCTGCGTCTCCGTAAAGTCGGGCCGTTCGGGCAACGCGGGAAAGATTTCCGGACGCTCGCCCATCAGCGTCTGCAAGCGCTCCACGAGCTGTTTCCCCATTCGGCGACGCAACTCTGTGCGGGGCATCTCCAACAACGTGCCGATCGTGATCAGGCCGAGTTCTTCGAGGATCGCTTCGGTTTTCGGATCGAGTCGCAATGCCGCGATCGGCAGTTCGGTCAACAGTCGCCGAGCCGTCGGCCAATCCCGTGTCGCCAGCAGCGGCCACCGCGGATGCGGCAGGAAGTGCGCGTCGGTCGAAGGCGGAGGCTCGTCCTGCCGCCCCGATTGCTCGGTCGCTCGCTCCGCGCAATCCGGCGGGATTCCCGGCAGCGGGAAACCGCGTGCGAACCGGCGTGTTTCGAACGGCAGCAAACAGGCCAACGCCCAGGCCGCGTGGATTCCGGGAGCGAGCACGATCCGTCCCTGCAGACCGGACGGTTCGAAGCTCTGCCGGATCGCTTCCGCCAACTCTCGTGGGGGTCGGGCGGACGCTGCGCAGCCGGTCAGGTCCAGCAGGAGACTGCCCGGAAATTCCGCGTCGGAACAGCCGACCAGTGGCGTCAGTATGCGGCAGCGATCGGCCAGTTCCCGGAGCCCCTCCCGGTCGGCATCGGTGTCTTCGTCTATGAAAACGGCGCCGCGCGCCACGCGACCCGACCGCTGTGCGTTTTCGGCGAGGGCTTCCGCTTCGACCGCGGGTTGTCCGGGGGCGATTCCGATC
>RFHO01000453.1 GCA_003696385.1 Planctomycetota bacterium
ACCAGTCGCCGATCCACCGTGCCGGGCGCGCTGCGTGGATCGTTCCGCGGCAGCACCAGCAGCATCGGAACGTTGATCGAAGGCTCGTACAGCACGCGTTTGCCCCACAGTCCGCGCCAGCCCAGCATGTCGCCGTGGTCGGACGTGAACAGGATCGCCGTCCGCTGCAGAATCCCTTCTTCCCGCAGAGTGCCCAGCACCAGCCGCAACTGATGGTCGATGTGGGTGCACAACGCCATGAACCCGGCGATGGCGGTGCGGTAGGCGAGCGGTTCCTCCAGCCCCGACGGCCCGGCCGCCCGCAGCTCGCGGACCAGCGACGGTTCCTCGACGCTGTCGCCGCCGGATTCGCTGCGGCTCGGAGCGCCTCCCACGTCCCGCGGATTCCACGGCTCGAGGACCGCCGTCCGCCCGTCGCGAACGTCGGCGTACAGGTCCCAGTAGAACGGCAGCGGCACCAGCGGCGGGTGAGGGTGCGTGTAGGACAGGTACCAGAACGCCGGCCGGGTGGGATCACGGCGGCGGATCGTGCGACACATCTGCTCGGTCAGCCAGTTGGTGACGTGCAAGGCTTCCGGCAGGTGCCACGTCCGCACGGCGTAGTCGTTGTTGCTCATGCCGTGCAGGAACTGACGGCCGGGAAAGCCGGCGTCGCCCAGCGCGATGTCGTAGTCGTCCAGCCAGCCGTACTGCGGCCGGCCTTCTTCGGCGAGGATCACGTCGTCGAAGCCGATCCGATCCCGCGGCGGGTACACGTGCAGCTTGCCGACTGCGAAGCACTGGTAACCCGCTTCGCGAAAGCACCGAGCCAGCGTCGGCAGCGCGGGCATCCGCAGGTGCGTCTGGAACGTGCGATCCCCATGCACCCGCGGCGACGTGCCGGTCATCAGCGTCCGTCGGGCCGGGATGCACACGGGACATTCGCTGTACGCCCGGACGAACCGCGTGCCGGCCGACGCCAAGCGGTCGAGCGTCTGCGTCTGCAGCCGCCCGGGCGCGGGTCGGAACACGCCCGGCCAGTGATCCACGCTGATCAGCAACACGTTGGTGCGACGACTCGCGGACACACGCACCTCGCTCGGTTTCGAATCGACGGGCCGCCGATTTCCAACAGCGCCGCGGCCGTGCGACTCCGAGCCGCCGTCGGCCCGGCGCCGCCGATCGGGCCGTCACTCCTCCAGTTGCAACCCGCGGTCGGTGATGGTGAATGGAACGATCCGGTCGTCACACGCGCTGCCGCGGTGTTTGGCCACGTGCAGGACCCGCCGTACGCGCGATCCTTCCCGCAGCTTTCCCATCAGCACGATGGTGTTCGCGTTCGCGAGATGGTCGCCGGTCTGCAGCGGGCGGCGAAGCAGATCGTCCATCCACACTTCCGGGCAGGTGTACAGCATCAGCGCGGTGATCTGCTCGACCGGATAGGCATGCTCGGCCACACGCCCGGCCCGCTCGCGGAATCCGGCGCGGAACCAGTCGCGGGCGACCCAGTCGGCCGGCTTGCGCAGGATCTGCCGATACACGTAGTCGAACAATTCGAACTGGATCGAGTCGGCCGGATGGTCGACCGGCTCGATCCCGTCGATCACACAGCGCCGCACGCCGTGAGCGAAATTGCCGTAGAAAAACGCGATGGCACAATCCAGCCGCCGGTTCAGCTCGGCCTTCCACTCCTTCCATGCGGCGTCGTCGAGCTGTTCGCGGGTGACCCGCCGGCCGGTCTCGGCAAAGATGTGCAACACGTCGCGGCGGGCCTTCGCGCGGTCGAAGACGTCCTCGGGCAGGGGGCGTGCGGTCGAGGCGGGTTGCAGGTCCCAATCACACAACCGCCGTGCGTACTCACGATGATTCTGCGAATCGCCGCGCGCGGTCAGATCGAACAGGACGCCGCGCTCGCCCTCCTGCGATCGTCCGGCATCACAGAAATGGATGCCGAGCTGCGTCTTGCCGATTCCCGTCGCGCCCAGAACGACGGTCAGCGTTCCGGGCAGCAGGCCGCCGCCCAGCATCCGATCGAGCGCCGGCAGCCCCGTCGAAACGCGATCGTTGCCTTTCCCTCGCGACTCGCCCGACGCCATCGAATGCGATCTCCCCGAAAACCTTGCCGCCGGCCGCCATGGACGCGACGTACACTTTCCCTGCGGCTTTCGCGGCCACAGAACATGGCGGACCGCCGGACGGCCGTCAAGGCGCCCGCCGGACGGGCCTACGCCCCCAATTGCAGCGCGGCCGGACTTGGGGGACACTGTCCCCGACAATCGACCGTATGGGCGCATTCGGCCGAATGGCCGCCGGCGGCACGCTGCGGCGGTGGATCGGCACAGGGCGCGGTGGCGCTTCCGCCGCAAATCGAAACACCGATCCGGTGCTCACACGCCGGTCGGCGGCCACCGGTGCGCTCGGCGGCTGGCAAGAGCAAGGCCGTCGGTTTCCCGTTCGCAGCCAACGGTCGGATGCGTTTCGCCGTGTCGCCTCACAGGAGATCACCGCGTTGAGCCGGACTTCCGAAACGTCCGCGATGACGCCCGAACGCGCCGCCGAGCGGGTCGGAGCCTTGCGCGCGAATCTGCAGCGTGTCATCCGCGGCAAAACCGAATCCCTGGACATCCTGTTCGTCGCGCTGCTCTCGGAAGGCTCGGTCCTGCTGGAAGACGTGCCCGGGGTGGGCAAAACGACGCTGGCCAAGGCACTGGCCCGCTCGCTGGACCTGTCCTTCCAGCGCATCCAGTTCACGCCGGATCTGCTGCCCACGGACATTCTGGGAGCATCGATCTACAACCCGGTCGATGGCACATTTTCGTTTCGGAAGGGCCCGATCTTCTGCAACGTGCTGCTGGCGGACGAAATCAACCGCGCCTCGCCGCGGACGCAGTCGGCTCTGCTGGAAGCGATGAGCGAGCGGCAGGCGACGATCGAAGGGCGGCGCTATCCGCTGCCCGAGCCGTTTCTGGTCATCGCGACCGAGAACCCGGTCGAGTTCCACGGTACGTACCCGCTGCCCGAAGCGCAGCTCGATCGCTTTCAGGTCCAGATCAAGCTCGGGTATCCCGACTTCGACACCGAAGTGGAGATCCTGTACGACCAGCAGGACCACCACCCGCTGGAGGACCTTTCGCCGGTACTCAGCCGCGAGGAGTTGCTGGCGCTGCAGCGTGCGGTCCGCACCGTCACGGTCGATCGTTCCGTGTCCGAATACCTGGTGCGCATCAGCCGCGAGACGCGGCAGGATCCGCGGCTGGCGCTGGGTGTCAGCCCCCGCGGATCTCTGTTGCTGTTCCGCTCGGCGCAGGCTCACGCCCTGCTGGACGGCCGCAACTACGTCCTGCCCGATGATGTCCGTGCGATGGCGACGCACGTGCTTTCTCACCGGCTCGTGCTCACCTCGCAATCCCGCTACGCCGGTGTGGACAAGACGGAGGTCATCGAAGAGATCCTGCACCGCGTCCCGGTGCCCGTCTGACCTGCGGATCAGGTGTGTGCGAAGCAGCACACGGAGGCGTGCTCAATCGCATATTGACCGCGTTCGGGCATTGGAACATACTCCGCCGCCACTTCGATCGACGCGCTCGTTCGACGAGCCTTCCTCGCAAGCCGTTGTTCATCGGAAGTCTTCCGATGGCGATGGTCCCGCCAAGCACAGACGCGACACCGATGCCGGCGCGACCCGCGCGGCGATGGATCGCCCTCGGCCCACACGCTTCGACCGCCGTTCAAGGACGAACACAATGAAACGGTTCGCCGCCGCCGGCTTCATCGCCGGCTATCTGGGTTTTCTGGGACTCGGCATCGTCTCGCACGGGCTCCACTACGGCGAGGGCGCGCACCCGCTGATGTACTTCGTGGTCTGGGACATGTTCTGCGGGTGGTCGGCCTACTCCAGCCGCTCGCATCTGATCGCCGAGGGAGAAAGCGGCACGTTCTATCGGCTCACGCCGACGCCCTGGGGCGAGTACCACCCATACGCCCACCTGGGACGCCAGCACTACGACTCGTTCGGCAACCACCTGCATACCATCGCGGCGAACGTGCTGCGGCACACGCGTCACGAACCGATCCGCCGGGTGATCGCCGTCGAAGAGACCTGGGCCAAGAAGTACAACCTGCCCGATCCGGTGTGGAAGCGGCACTTCAGCGAACCGAAAGAGCCGCACCACTACTTCCATGTCACCGCCCTGTACACGCCCGATGGCCGCATCGTGGCCCGCCGGCCGATGTGGGTGGATTACCAGGCTTCGCTGTGCGTGGCGGACAATCCGCGACTTCTGGCCGAGTCGCGGCGCACGCAACCCGCCTTCGCGCTGACCCCCAATCAGCGCTTCTACAACCCGCACATGGCACCGCTGTGGGAGCGTGCCTTCACGCCCGCAATCCCTTCCGATCCGCCGTTGGGAGACGCCCGATGACCCCCACGCCAATGCCGTCCGAAGTTCACCGACCGGCGCACGGCGACGCACCGCTCGAGCCCGTCGAACGGCTGCGCACGGACTCCCGGCCGACTCCGACGCCACGCCGTTCGTGGTGGTCGCGTCTGGAACGCTTCTTCTTCGAACAGCGTGTACCGTACGGAATGGCCGCCGTGCGGATCCTGTTGTGCGCAACGCTGTTGTGCGTCGTGCTGCCGCGCTGGTTCCATGCACGGGAGTTCTATTCCACCGATGGTGCGCCCGCGCCGTTGGCCGACAATTACGGCTGGATGGATTTCCTGCCGATTCCCTCCGGCCCGCTGGCCGTCGCGCTGATGAGTTTGCTGGCGTTCGCGCTGATTTCCGCGCTGATCGGCTGGCACACGCGGCTTTCGCTGGGCATCGCGGCGGTGGTCTATCCGTACCTGAACATGCTGGACTGCCTCAGCTCGATGACCAAGTACTCGGTCATTTCCTCGCACGCGTTGTTGCTGCTGGCGCTGTCACGCTGCGGCGACGTGTGGTCGGTCGATGCATGGCGTCGCGGGCTGGCCCGCCGGCGGTCGCTGCTGGATCCCGCCATCCGCTGGCCCCGCTCGCCGATCTGGCCGCAGAGACTGATGCAGTTGATGATTGGCATCGTGTATTTCGGCGCCGCACTGACCAAGATGCAGACGCCGGAATACTTCAACGGCGATCAACTGCTTTATTGGCTGATGAGCAACGTGAACAACGACAATCCCGTCGGCGAATGGCTCACGCTGACTCCGTGGATCCTGGTCTTCTTCGCCTACATCGCCGTGGTGTGGGAAGTGCTGTTCCCGTTCCTCGTGTGGCAGCCTCGGGGACGCCTGTGGATGCTGGGGATCGGGGCACTGTTCCACATCATGACCACCCTCACACTGGGGCTGTTCATCTTTCCGGCCGTCTGCATTTCGATCTATTTCTGCTTTCTCACGGAACGCGACGTGCGCCGCGCGCTGCGGCTCGTGCGCCGCTGGCGGCGTCGCCTGAAGGTCCGACCGGCCCTTCGGCGCGTGCAGCCTGCGATCGGAGCGGCATTCGGACGGATCACCGCGCAACTCCGCGGCCGGCTGGGGCCCGCGACGTACGCTGCGGTGGCCGGGACGGCCGTCGTGCTGGGACTGATCGCGGAGTATGCGCTGGATCCGTACGGTCTGCGGCGTCCGGAAGGCCCCTACGCGCTGCAACCTCTGTCGCAGGAAGAGGTGGCCCGGATGCTCAGCCCCTCGCCGCCGATCCGGCACAAGGACAAGCTGGTGGCCTTCGACGTGGGCACGTGGATGATCAGCGAGCTGATGGTCAACCGCCGCACCGAGTTCCGGCACGGCGAATACGCTCTGGCCCAGGTGCGGCTGGCGCCGCCTCACGAAGATCTGTGGGTGGAGTGCAATCTGCACGACGCCGAAGACCGCGTGCTGGACCGCGTCGGTCAGATCGTCACCCGCAGCATGACGCGCGCCAGTTTCATCTATCGGCTGACGAATGCCCTGGAACCGGGCGTGTACCAGCTCGTCTGCCGGATCAACGGAACGGAAGTCGCTCGCAAGGCGTTCCGCCTGCACGGTCAAGGCTGGCTCCCCGCTACGGCGCCTGCCGACGCCGAACCGCCCTCGGCGCAGCCCCTGGAGCACATCGAAACGGTCAGTCGCTGAATCCCGGGTGGGGTGACAGGCCCCGCGTCCTCCACGAGCCGCTCGATACGGCTCCGCGCCATCCACCGCTCGCCGGTCGCCGCCAGCCCGACCGGAACGCTCCGGCCAAACCGCCCCGCGCCGGCACCGTCGGCGGTCTTTCGCAACCACAGGCACGCGGTGGCCCTGCACCGACAGCGGGCGCACCGCTCGCGCCGCGACTTTTGCCACCTTTCGGAAAAGCGTGTAAGGGGCACGGGCACTCCCGCGTACCTGTAGGCAGCGGCGACGGACGCTTCGGTGGTCGAAGCAGGACCACAACATCCCGACGCTGCCTTCAGGCCCACGAATGCTGGAGGATCCGTCATGACTCGCCCGGTATGCCGCACCTGGTTCAAGCCCCGCCGCCGGCGCCGCGCTCACACGTCGCGTCCCCTCGAGGCGTTCGAATCGCGGCTGTTGCTTTCGCCCCTGTTGGAAGCCCACTCGTCACTCACCGTCGCGCACATCGACGCACAGACGTCCGAAGCCGG
>RFHO01000454.1 GCA_003696385.1 Planctomycetota bacterium
CGCGGAGGCGCCTTCGGATTGCTCTGTGACGGGTCCGTCCGCTTCATCGCCCAGAACATCTCCCAATATGTCCTGGCGGCATTGATCACCAAGCAGAAGGCCGAGGTGATCAGTCAATTCTGATCGGCATCCGCCGAATGGACGTCTTCCCGGAGTGGGGCGCTTCCGGGGTGATTCGACAAGTGTTCCTGTTCGTCGTTGGAGCGGTCCCGGCATAAGCGCCGTGTCTAGCGGGCGAGGGGTCGCTATGTCGGTGAGTCTGGTGTGGCGCGCAGTCGGCGCGGCAGCGTCGGCTGCGTGTCGGCCGACGGTGAATGAGATGCCGCTGGGTGGAACGTCCGACCCGGTCACCCGTCCAGCGGGAGCGGCAGCATCGAGGAAAAGCTGATGGCTGAGCGATTTGGCATGGCGTTGCGGGCAATGGTTGGGGTTTCGCTTTTGACAGTTGGCTGCGGGGGCTGGGAACCGCCTCAGCCGCAGAACCGTGTCGAAACCTTCCCCGTCACAGGCACGGTTCATGTCGACGGCAAGCCCGTCGCACAGATCGCCGTGCGACTCCATCCGCTGGGTTCGGAGAAAAAAGGTCTGCCCACGGCGTCCGGGTTCACGGACGCGGAGGGCAAGTTTTCCATTGGCACTTATGAGTCCGGGGGCGGTGCGCCCGCAGGCGAATACGCAATCACGTTTCAATGGGGTCAGGTGGATTTGCTGACCGGTCGTTATTCGGGGGACAAATTCAACGGCAAGTATGCGGATCCCGAAAAGTCCCCCTTCCACGTCGTGGTGGAGAAGGGGAAACCGGCGGACGTCGGCTTGATCGAGTTGACGACGAAGTAGGGCGGTTCCAGCCGCGTGCCCGGCGCGTGGTCGGGGGCGAGCCGCGTGTGTGCGCAGTCCGCGGCCCAAACGGGCTGGAGGTGTCGTCGAGAGTCATCGAACGAGGAGACAATGCCATGCGGAAAGTTCCGATCGCAGCGAACGAATTGCGCGCCGGCGGGATTTTGGCGTGCGTATTGACGATCGTGTTCGCAGCGTCATCGGCGACGAAAGCGGAAATGCCGGTTCCCCAGGCGATCTTCAATTACGTGCAGCGGCCGGAATCAGTGTACGACTGGGAGGTCGTCAAACGCACCGATTTCCAGGGCGCCCACGCCATTCACCTGAAACTGGTCTCACAGCGGTGGCACGGCATCGTGTGGGAACATGCTCTGGACGTGTACGAGCCGAAGCAGCTCGATTTCCGCCGGCAGATGCTGTTGTTGGTCACCGGAGGAAGTCAGCCGCCGAAGCTGCCGAAAGAGGGGGATCTGGCGCTCGGATTCAAACTGGCCACGTTGTGCGGTGCCCGTGTGGCGGTGCTGCATCAGGTTCCCAATCAGCCGCTGCTGGGGGGGCGCAAAGAGGACGATCTGATCAGCGAAACATGGCTCCGGTACCTGGCCACCGGAGATGAGACCTGGCCGCTGCTGTTTCCGATGGTCAAAAGCGCCGTCAAAGCGATGGACGCACTTCAGGAATTGTCGCGGCGGGAGTGGGACCAGCCTGTCGAGGCGTTCGTGATCACGGGGGCGTCCAAACGCGGTTGGACAAGCTGGCTGACGCCCGTCGTCGATCGCCGCGTGATCGCTACGGCGCCGATGGTGATCGACGTATTGAACTTCCGGCCGCAGATGAAGCACCAGCTGGATTCGTGGGGGGCCTTCAGCGAGCAGATCATCGATTACACCAGCAAGGGCCTGGTGAAGGTCGATGAAAACGAAACACCGCGCGAACGTCAGTTGCGGCTGATGATGGATCCGTACTCCTACCGCCACGTGCTTTCGCTGCCGAAACTGCTGATCAACGGCACGAACGACCGCTACTGGGTCGTCGATGCGATGAAGTTCTACTGGGACGACCTGCGGGGACCCAAGTACGTGCTTCAGATCCCCAATGCGGGACATTCGCTGAACGGCGGACGTGACCTGGTGATGCGGACGATTGGGGCGTTTTTCCGACACGTCGCTTCGCGGCGGCCGCTGCCGCGGGTGCAGTGGCAGCGGAAGGACGGCGGTCGAGCGTATCGGATGGTTGTCAAGGCGCAACCCGCCCCGCGCGGTGCCGCATTGTGGTATGCGACTTCGAAGGATCTCGACTTCCGCGACGACCGATGGCAGTCGCAGCCGTTGGAGGTCAGTCGATCGGGGGAGATCGTCGCCGAGCTCGCCCGCGCCCAGGGCCGGCACGTGGCGTTCTTCGTCGAGCTACAGTACGAGACGGACGGGATCCCCTACTCGCTTTGCACCGTCAACCAGCGTGACTGAGCGGCGCGAGGCGCCGCAGCCCCCGCGAATTCATGATGTCGGGCCGCGGTTACCGGCGAGCCCGGTGGCCGGTCGCGCGGGCGGATGCTGTTTGCGGCGTTGCCGAACGCGATGCGACGTCGTCGGTCGAGCTTGGCCGCGAGGCCGTCAAGGGACGCACATCGAAGCCGCTCGACCTGCCGGTGGGACCGGCCACTTCGGAGCCGCTTCGTGCCCGGTTGCCGGAAAGGACGCGCATGCGCACGGCGTACTGCGTCGTCCCCAGCGGGCCAGGTTGGGACCGACGTGCTTCTGCGGGCGGTCCCGGCCGGCCGGCGTCACGCCCGTCCGGGTTTCGGCTGGATGACGCGATTGTTCTCCAGCAGTCGGACGAAGACCTTGACCTCGGGCTCGGCGCCCGTGGCAGGAACGATCACATTCGCGGTAGTGACGCGTTTGCGCTTCGCTCCGAGGTTTTCTTCGCGTTGGAACGTGACCGATACCCGCCCGTTGGCATTGACGCCGGCTCCCTGTAAATCTCTTTCCGTCAACGGCGGCGTGTTGGGAAACTTCTTTTGCAGCTCGGCGTTCACGAGAGCGAGCATGCGAGCCACGCCTTGGGGACCACCCAAGGACAACTCGGCACACAATCGTTCCAGGAATCGCCGCGCTTCTTCAAGTCGCCGTAGTTCAGGTATGGCCGGGTACATACCGGCTGCCATGGTCACGGCGTAGTACTTTGCCACGTACTCGCGGCCGTCCGCTCGAATCCGTACGACGGTAGTGGGAGCGTCGGCGATGCGTGGAACAAACCGCCCCCGCTTCCGGTTTTCCCTGGCCACGGCTTGTTTGATCTTTTCTTCGTCGAAGGTGGCCAGGTGCAATTCATCCAACAGAAACGACACGATCTTCGAGAGCCGCTGCGGCGAAATCCTGCCCTGGATGCGCTTTCGCCGACCGAATGGCGCTCCGACAACGGCCGTTCCGTCGGCTCGAATGGCCAGTCGTGGTTCCTGGTTTTGCCGAGGAGGTGTGAAACCGCCTTCGTAGTCGAATGCAATCACCACCGTCCCGGGGTTTTGTGGAAGACGGTGCTGTCGCGCCCGCTCCGCGGCGGCGGCAGTGCGCATCGGGCCGCTGGCCAGAAGCGTCAGGACACATACGCCCGTGAAACGACGGAACCACGTTCGAGTGGCTGCGGCCGGGATTCGTGTCCGTTCCTGCGCCGTCGGCTTTGGGGGAACAATGTGCATCGAGGGCATTGAGGGACCTTTCCCTGCGTTTGTCATTTGGTTCCCGAGACACCGTCGCCAGCGAAACACACTTCTGGGGTGCACGACGAACCGAACCATCGTGATTGTCGCCACGTGCTTGCGCGGATCAACGCAACAGTCATACTGGCAGCAGGGAAGAAGCGGGTGTTGTTCGGCGTCGGCGTGGCGTGTTCGGCAGAGGCCCGGGCAGAGGGCTGGTGACGGTAAGTGTTTCGCATCGGGCCGTGGGCGGTTGGCCGCATCGGGGGTGACGCGTCGGCGACAGGCCGTGCTTTCGGCGGTGAGTTCGCGAGGGTCTTGCAACGGGTTGGACGGACACCGAAACTGTGAACCGCCGATGCGGAGTCGCACCGGAAGTGCCCGCGGGACGTTGCCGTGCAACGGCCGGGCGGCCACAGTGTGCCGGTGGCGAAGCGGCGGAGCGTAGCGCTTCACGCTGGCTGCACGCCGACCGGCCGACGCAGCATCGCCCCGACGGGAGGCGACCGGTGACGTTGTCGAACGTTGCATCCATGATCGACAGCTGGGAGTAGCTCATGAGACGTATTCGGAATCCGAGAGGGAAGACGGTCCCTGCACGGCTCGGGAACCCGTTGTTTCAATGCGTGCATGCGGAGCGTGTGCGTCCGAAATGGATCGACCGATCGGTTCGCCGCTGGGCGGTGGCTGTGGTCGCTGCGTTGCTACTGGGGCCCGGGGCTCGACCGGCGCCCGCGGTCGAACGGATCGAACCGGGATACCGGACGCGGCGGACCGTGCTGCACGACGTGACGGTCGTCGTCGGGCCGGGGAAGCGGTTCGAGCATCGGTCCGTGATGATCGAGCGCGGAACGATCACGGCGATCGGTCCGGTCACGGACGTTCCCGCAGACGCGCGCGCGGTCCGCGGCCCGAAGCTGTGGGTCTATCCGGGGTTCGTCGACGCGGGCTACGAAGCGCTGCTGAGCGACGTCAAGGTCGAGCCGGCCCGCGGCCGTCCGGTGTCGTTCGGTGAGTACGCTCTGGCCGAGTCCCGATGGGACAACCGCAAGGGGCTGACACCGGAATTCACGCTGGAACAGGTCGCGGCGTTGCCGGAGCAGAAGCTGGAGGAATTGCGGCGGGCGGGGTTCGTCGCCGCGCACGCGCTCCCGCGGGGACGCATCGCCAGCGGCTTTTCGGGCCTGGTGTCCACGCGCAGCCTGCCGTTGCGTGAGGCCATCGTCGTCGAACGGGTCTTCGGCGTCTTCGAACTGAAGGCACCCGGAGGCGGCACCTATCCGCAGACCCTGATGGGTGC
>RFHO01000072.1 GCA_003696385.1 Planctomycetota bacterium
CACCGTTTCGTTCGTGGGCAACGTCCTGGTGGTGCGGCAGACCTACCACGTGCAGTGCGAGATCGCGGACCTGCTGCGCTCGCTGGCAGGGCTGATCGACGCGCAGGGACACGCGCCCCGCAACGCGGGATTGAATGCGGCGGCGCTGCAGACCCGTCCCCAGCGGACGGGTACGCCACATGCGGAATTCCTTCCGGCATCGCGTCATGCCGCAGCCGCCGAGGGCGATGTGCCAAGCATCACCGTGCTTGGTGCCCCTGAAAACCGCGTGATCGAAGAAGCCCTGCAGTCGCCCAGCGAAGCGGATCTTGCCGACACTCCACTGCGGGACGCGTTGCGGTTCATGAGCGACCAGCATGACATCCACGTCCGTCTGGATGAACGGGCGCTGCGGGAAGAGGGCATCGCGCCGGATGAGCCGGTGGACATCGTCCTCTCCAGCGTTCCGCTGCGGGTGATCCTGCGCGAGACGCTCAGACCACTGGGTCTGAAGTTCCTCGTCCGTGACGGAGTCCTCTGGGTGACCACGGACGACGTGGCACGGAGCTGGATGAAGACCGTCGTGTACGACGTGCGGAGCCTGCAGGAAATGATGCGGACGGAAGACGTCGAGCAGTTGCCGGAGACGATCCGGGCGGTGACGCAGGCGCGATGGCGGAGCCGTGATGGCGTCGGCGGCGCCGTTTGCACGCCGCTTCCGTGGCTGCTGGTCGTCCGGCAGACGGACGCCTGCCACGATCAGATCGCCGAGCTCCTTCGCACGCTCCGGGACGGGCTGCGGCGTGGCGAAAGCACGATGGCCGAACTGCATGCTCGGCAGGGCCAGGCCGTGACCGTCCGGTACTATCCGATGGAGGCCCGCACGGCTCAGGATCTCGCGCGGCTGATCCCGGAATTGATCGCACCGGGAACGTGGATCGACGAACGACTCACCGGCGCCGGCGATCGCGGAACACCGATCGGGCCCGGTGTTGGACCGGCCGGTCCGTCGGAACCGACGCGGGAAACGCACGCCGACCGCTCCGAGCGGCACGACGGCGCGGCCGCCCGGCGGGACCGAGCGGCGGGCGGCGCACAGGCCGAGGGGCCCCGTTCACGCCGCGTCGGCCTGATTCGCGTCGTGTCGCTGGGACGCGAAAACATTCCGCTGCCGGCGAACGCCATCGTGGACGATGCGACCGATCGGCCGCGTGTGGCGCCGGGGGATGCGCCCGCTGCAACCGCCACCAAACACGATGAGGCCACGGGACCGAGGGCACGGGCCATTCTGGTCGTTCCCCGTGCCGTGCTCGTCGTCCGTCACACCAACCGCGTGCATCGGCAGATCGAGCGGTTGCTGGAGGAACTGCAGGGACACCCCGGCACGCACTCCCTCGAACCGTGAGGCCGGCGTGGGCGTCCCGCCGAAAACGGACGGCTGATGCGCGGAGCGGCGGCGGGCGATCGTGGCGTGAACCGCTGGTGGCCTGGCGCGGTGCTCGCGACGCACCCGGAGCGGGTCGGCAGGACCTCGATGCGGTGAGTGTGCGGACCGCGGTGTGGCTGTCACCCGCGGTGTGGGGTGCGACCGGGGTGCCGACGCGCGTTTCCGCGGTCAGCGGGCGAATTTCCGCAGGCATGCCGGTCGCGCGGCCGATTCGATCAGCAGCCACAGGTGGTCTCCGGGCAAATCGTCCCAGTGCTGCACTCGGCCGCATGGCCAGCGGACGGTGACGCGATCGACGCGCTGCTCGGCCCCGAGCCCGAAGGAGACGACCCGCTCATTGCTGGCCATGTACCCGTCGCCGGCAACGAGTTGATCGTGCCGGACATGCTCGCCGTACCGGATCGTGATCGTCGCTCCGATCGCGTCGCGCGCACAGTGGCGACCGACCAGCCGTAGGGCGATGGCGTGCCCGGCGGGGCGCGTGGCGTTGCTGATCAGCGCCGCCGGAGCGTGCAAGTATGTGCCCACCAGGTCGCAGCGGCCGTCGCCGTTCCAGTCCACACGGGCCAGCGCTCGGCCAACGCGTGCTTCTTCGAAGAACGGTCCCGCCCGTTGCGGGGCCACTTCGCGGAATCGCCCGCCACCGAGATTCTCGAACAGTTGGGGCGGCATGGCGAACGGCGTTCCTTGGAAGCCGAAATCGTCGACGTGTCCGTTCAGAACCACCAGGTCGGCGTCGCCGTCGCGATCCGCGTCCAGGAACCGCGTGCCGAAGCCGAGCCACCGAAAGCCGGGATCGGCCAGACCGGCAGCGTCCGTGGCGTCTTCGAACACGCCCGCCGCGGTTCCCCGGTACAGCACGTTCGCCTCGTGGGAGAAGTTCGTCACGAACAGGTCGAACCAGCCGTCGCCGTCCGCATCGGCGAACGCCACGCCCATGCAGGCATTCGGCCGGCCGGCCCCGTCCACCGCCAGTCCGCGAGCGAACGCCTGTTCGGAGAATCGAAGGCCGTCCCCGTCGGCTTGCCGAACGAAGTAGAAATTCGGCACCTGGTCGTTCGCGACGAACAGCTCCGGCCAGCCGTCGCGGTCGCTGTCGAACACGAGCACACCCAGCCCCTTGCCGCCCGCAGCGGCGACTCCGGCTTCATCGGAAACCTCGCGGAACGTCCCGTCTCCGCCGCTCAGGTACAATTGATCCTGTGCGGCGTCGAAAAACCGCGGCGGACACGTTCGCGCGTGCGGCCCGTTGTAGCAGACGCGTTCGAAGACGTCCGGCCCCTCCAGATAGTTCACATCGTAGATGTCCGGCGAGCCGTCGCCGTTCAGGTCAGCGATCGCACAACTGGTGGTCCACCGGCCTCGGTCACCGGCCAGTGGCCCGCGATCGGTGAAGGTGCCGTCCCCGTTGTTCTGCAGCAGCCGGTTGGTGCCGATGTTCGCCACATAGATGTCGGGAAAGCCGTCGTTGTCGAAGTCGCCCACCGCGACGCCCTGGCCGAAACCGCCTCGACCAATGCCGCTGGCGGCGGTGACGTCTTCGAATCGCCCCTCGGGCCGGTTGCGAAACAGCCGGTCGGTCGGTTGCTCCGCGGACGCTCGCATCGCCGGCCCGCTCCACGGCCGGCCCTGCGCGAAATACAGATCCGGGCGGCTGTCGCGGTCGAAGTCGACCACACCCACACCGCCGCCGGTGAACTCGAACAGCAGATGGCGCTGCGCGTCGGGCGGCGAGCCGTTGAAATAGACGAAGTCGAGTCCCACGCGGCGGGCATCGTCGCGGAAGACGAACTGCCGCGGCGGTGTCCGTGAGGCGTCGACGTCGGTTCGACGTGCGACGGGAGTCGGCGACGACGAGACGCCCGTGCCGGAAACACCGGCCTCCTGCGCCGGTGATGCCGCGGCTCCGTGGGAACCCATGCCGGCGTCCGCAGCCAGATCGGCTTCGGACGGTTCGGCACGCAGCTCCGGCAGTTCGGGAGCGGCGGATAGTGGCGTGCCTGGTTTCAAGCGGCGTTGCACGCGGTCCAGCAAACGCCGCCCCCACGCGGCCGACGCCCCGGCACGCAGGGCGTGACGACACCACGCCCTGCG
>RFHO01000455.1 GCA_003696385.1 Planctomycetota bacterium
AACGTGCTCGTTCCCAGAATGTGCGGCCAGGTGGCGAGCACCTCTCCGCCGGCATCGCGCAGGGTGGCCACATCCCAACCGGCGCCGGGTTCGACGCCGAGCGTATACGTGCCGCCGGACTCGGGCAGATCGAACACGATGCCCGCTTCCACGCTGACCCACAGTTCGGCCGCGGATTCGCGCCGACTGCGCAGCACGTAGAAGCTCCGGCCGCCTTCCATTCGGGCGTCGACGTTGTCCCAGCGGTTGCCGACGTGAACCACGTCGTCGGCATCGGCCAATACGGTCAGCCGGTTGCTGGTGCTGCTCAGATTGACCACGCGGCGGTCGTCCAGCCACAGCACATTGGCGCCGCTGCCGCGGACGTCCACGATTTCGACGTCCTGCACGGCCGAACGTCCGACGCTCCGCAGGTCCAGCTCCACGCCGCCGCCGGTCAGCACGAGAGCGTCTTCGCCCGGGCCGCCGTCGACGCGGAGGAAGGATCCGTCCGCCACTTCGAGCACATCGTGACCCACACCACCGCTCAGGGCATCGGCTCCGCCCCCGCCGCTCAGCGTGTCCGCTCCGGCGTTGCCGATCATTTGCTCGGCAGAGGCGGTGCCGCCGACCTGCTCGTCGAAGGGCGTCCCCACCGTTCCCGCCGGTAGCAGACCGTAGTCGTTGCCGAACAGCAGGTACGCGGCGCCGGCCGCCGCATCTATGCCGTTCTGATGCGGCGCGTAAGGTGCTCCGATCAGCAGATCGTCCAGACCGTCGCCGTTGACGTCCGCACGGCCTGCCAGACTGCGTCCCGCCTGGTCTGGCGGAGCATCCCCGGCGATCTTGAAGCCGTTGGTGCCATCGAGTGTCGCGACGGAAAAGCCGGGGCCGGGAAAGGCCGCCTGCCGGCCGAACAGCACATACGCCGCGCCGCGATCGTCACCGCCATCGGCGTGCGGTGCCCCGATCAGCAGTTCGTCCAGACCGTCACCATTGATGTCGCCAGCCGCCCCGACCGTTGCCCCGAAATGATCATTGGTCGCCTCTCCGTCCAAACGGAAGCCGTTTGCGCCGTCGAGCGTGGCGACCGAGAACGGCGATGTGGGCGTCTGATCCGTTCCGAACACGACGTACGCGGCACCGTGCGTGGCGGTGTGGGCATTGGCGAGGTACGCACCGATGACCAGGTCATCGAAGCCGTCGCCGTTGAAGTCTCCGGCCGTTCCGACCGCGCTGCCCAGAGCGTCGTAGGTGTCCTCGGCGTCGATGCGGAACCCGTCGCCGGAGGAGAGCGTGTCGAGATGGTATGCGGGCGAGAATCCATCGCCGCGGCCGAACAGCACGTAGGCGGCTCCTCCGGTATTCGAACCGCCGAACGGGGCGCCGATCGCCACGTCGTCGAAGCCGTCGCCGTTGAAGTCGCCCGCCGAGCCGACCGCACTGCCGGCCAGCGACAGCGGCTCGCCGTAAACCCGGAAGCCATTAACGCCATTGAGGTCTCCCAGGTTGGTGACGGCATCGAAGGATCCGCCATGGCCGAACACGACGTACGCCTGACCCGCGGTGGATCCGCCCGCCTGGGGCTGCCCGACGACGATGTCTTCAAAACCGTCCGCGTTGACGTCTCCGGCCGCAGCCACCGTCATCCCGTTTCCGGCTCCGGCCTCCCGGCCGTCCAGCCGGAATCCGTCGCCGCCGTTCAGGTCTCCCACCGACACGTCCGACGCCAGCCGATCCGGCCGGCCGAACATCACGAACACCGCCCCGGCCGAACTCTGCCCCTGCACCGTCGCCCCCGGAGCCGCCGCAATCAGGTCGCTCAATCCGTCGCCGTTGACATCCGCCGAGGCCAGCGACGATCCGAGCTGCAGATTCGCTTCGTTCCCCTGAAGCACGAAACCATCCGCACCCGGCAGGTTGCGCAGGTCGATCGAGCCGCCGGCGAACAGGTCCGGGCGACCGTAAATGACGTACACCTGCCCGGCCTGCGCGAGCGCCGCGACCGATGCCGACGGAGCGCCGATTGCCAGATCCGCGAGCCCGTCGCCGTTGAAATCGTCCAGCAACGTCACCGACGCCCCCGCCAGGTCCTGGCCGGAAGCACCCAGCACGTCGCCATTCCCGAGCTGCAGCGGGTGTGGTGCCGCCAGCAGCGTACGCGCTTCCAGGATTTCCGCGGCCGCGTGCCGACGGCCGACCTGCTGTTGCATTCGCCTTCGCGCAGAGCGTGAAAGCCGCCGAACCCGTCGCCCCGTGCGGCAAAAACGAGAACTCAACCGCTGAAGCCAGTCATGCAACACCATCGCATCTCCCCCGGATTACGCGTACTCGCGGTCGTGGCACGTGCGTCACCGCCGTCCACAGCGGCGGTGGTCCACGGCGGCGACACCGCGTGTCGACTCATGGCGTTGGCTTGCGGACGCCGCCCAACGTACGGCGCCGAAGCGTCCCGCCTTTCACGCGAAATCGCGGCAGAAAGACAAAACGGCCCAATCCGAACCGCGATCGCATGCCGTTGCGCGCATTGACAGAAGTCTGCACGAGAAATGAGGCTCGCCTCGGCTTCGCGCGCACCGGGTCCGCTTCGGCAGCACGGCCCCTGTCGGCTTCGCGGAGCCTTCCCACGGCCGACGCGGTCGGGCGCCAGCCGGGCGGGGCATGGACGGTCAGAATTCGAGTTGCACGCGGCTGAAGGCTTCCCACAGCACGTCGGGGCGGGACGCTGCCGGAGACGCTCCGTAGAAATCGCCGGTGAACAGCACGGCTGCTCCGACATCGGCCGTCAGACCGCCTCCGAAGTCGTACGTGAACATCTTCACCAGCTCGGTGCCCATCTCTCGAGATCCGTTCGCCGGGTTGCGGGCCGCCGCGTTCAGCCATCCGACGGCCATGACGGCCGACAGATGGGGACCCAGCGAATAGTCGAAGGCCGCCTGAGCGGTGAACAGTCCGAGACCACGGTTCTGAAGGCTCACGCCCAGATCGTTCACATCGCCGGGGGCGTTCGGGCTGGTGATCTGCACGTAGCTCCAGTAGCCCTGCGCTCCGAAGTTGTCGCGGAAACTCTGCGCCACCGTGCGGAATTCACTCGAAGTCCGGTCGTTCGGATCGCCCTCGCCCGTCGAATACAGCGTCTGGAATCGCAGTCGACCGAACCAGAAAGGCACGGGCCCCAGGGCCAGCTTCGCGGCAAAGCCGTGGTGGCGAAAATCCGGCAGGCCTCCCAATTCCTTCCGCGCCCCGAAGTTGAATATGCCGAACACATGCAGCGGCACTGCCGCAGTCTGCCACGTGCCGCGCAGTCCCATCCAGACGTCCCATGATTTGTCGTACGCTGCGGCGGTCGGATACGAATACCCGCCGTGGTCGGTGATCGCATAGACGCTCCATCCCAGCCCATTGCCCCGATCGTCGCGCCAGTCGCCGTCGAGTGTCCACAGAATCGCGTCGTCCGCCTGCCGGATGTCGCCTTCGAACAACACGAACGCCCCGGCAGACAGTTGCATATCGGCCAGTTCCGGGACCGTTGCCAGCCAGGACAGTCCACCGACGTTGAAATCCCAGGCGGCACTGGCCAGCGTGTCGTCGAACGAATCGGACCACCCCTGAATCCCGACCCGCCATCGTCCCAGTTCCTCCGAGGTGTACGTGATGTATCCCCGGCGCAGCTCGATGCCGACACGATCCAACCCCGCACCGGCAGGGAATCGGGGGCCGACGAACGCCTTGGGGAATTCCAGATCGTCACCGAACCCGACGTGGCCGATTTCCGTTTGCAGGTAGCCTTCGACATGCTCGCTGGTCCGCACGGTCAACCAGGTGCGAAACCGCTGATTGAAGAACGACTGTGATGGCTGCCCCGCTCCGATCACCGCTTCGTGGAAATCGAAGTTGGCGGCGTTGAACATCACACGGTACTGCCCGCCGATGTCGAATCGCGGAAAGCCGTCCGGCGGCTCGCCTCCCTGAGGGCGGCTCGCCTGGGCGACGGCGACGGCCTCGCCACATGCCGGTGCGTCCTGACCGCATCCCGACGAGGACGCATTTGCAGCGCGCAGGCCCGCGGTCGCTCCCGGTGGTGGTTCGGGAAGCACTGTCGACAGGTCCGCGTGGCGAAGGGCGCGTTCCAGATTCTCGATGCGCGCAGCCTGCTCGGTCAGTTGCTCCTGCTGCCGGCGGATCCGTTGCATGAGCTGAGCCAACGGAACGTCACGGCCGCCGACCGACGAATCGGTGGCGCCGGCCGCGGACACAGGACCGCTCCCGGAAGCGGACACGACCGTTGTGGGACCGATGTCGTCCGCGCGAACGCCGGCACGGGGTCCGGCTGCCGTCGTCAGGCTGCCCCATCCGATCACGCCCGCCAGCCATACGATCATCGCGAGCTGCCGCAGTCGTCCCGCCATGAGTCGTCTGAGCCCTTTCCCGAACGGCGGCCGATCGCCTGCGGAGTCGAGCGGCGATCCAAGACCGGGATCGCCGTTGTCAATCTGGGTATCGACGGGAAACCCGGGCGACTTTACCGGTTTCGACGGTTTTGACGGATGGGCACACTGTGCGAATTGGCACGGATTGCGGACTCAGAGAGAAAGCCGGCGCTGCATCGGGAATTCCGCCCGCTCCGACGCCACACGCCTGACGCGGCGCGGCCAGGCCGGACGGGCCTGGCCGCTGGGTGGCGGCGATTCGCTTGCCGGAAGGAAAGAAGAGTCGTGCGCGGCCGGTGGAGTGGTCCGCTCGCAGCACGATCACTTCCGGTAGCGGCTGACGACCGGCCGGCGAACCTTTGCGTTCGGAGCGCGGAAAACGTAGGGCACCCAGGCTTCACGCACCTTCTGCCATTCCTCGAGCGTGCGGGTCGGATACCACGGTGGCCAGCCGTAGCGGATGAAATCGTATTTGTCGCGATTGGCCGCGACCCACTCGTCGACCGTCGGCGTCGGACATTTTTCGGGGAAGACGCCCAAGGCACGGAAGTCATCGCTGACACCCTGGTCGTGGATGACGTTTTTCCGCCAGTTCTCCAGCTCCGCCAGCAGCTCCGCCTTGACCTTCGCATACTGCGGGTCGTCGGCGACGTTGTGGAGTTCGTGGGGATCCTTGCGGAGGTCATACAGTTCGACGGGCGGCTTGCGCGGGGCAAAGAACGCAGCCTGCTCGGGCGTGAGCTTTCCCTGCAGGTAGAGGACGCTCATCTCCGCCAGCATCGGATACGACGACTCCTTGTAGCGGTTGTACTGCAGGTACGCGCGCTCAGGCATCAGGTTGAGGATCAGCTTGAAATCCTTCGAGCGGATGGCGCGCATCGCGTCGTGTGTTTCGTCCATCTTGTCGCGGGCGGCAAAGACGTACTTGCGCTTCTTGATCTGCTCGCCGAACAGGCTCAGGCCGTGCAGCGGCACCGGTGGTTCGACGCCCGCAACATCGAGCACCGTGGCACAGATGTCGATCGACATGACGAGCTGGTCACTCACCTGCCCCGGCTCGATGTGCCCGGGCCAGCGGACGATCATCGGGATGTGCAGACCTTCGTCGTACAGAAACTGCTTGCCGCGGATGTGACAGATGCCGTGGTCGGCGATGAAGAACACCAGCGTGCTGTCGCGAAGCCCTTCGTCGTCGAGGCGTTTCAGCAGCCGTCCGACTTCGCGATCGACGATCTGCATCTGTTCCAGTCCGTTGGCCCAGTCGCGGCGGCAGAACGGGGTATCGGCATACTGCGGCGGCAATTCGATGTCGTCGATGTCGATTGGCCGCTGCGGATCGCGTTTCCAGGCGCGGTGGGTGCCGGCGAATGTGATCCGCGCGAAGAACGGCTGGCCGGGCTTGCGCTGCGACCAGTCGTTCCCCATGAACAGCTCTTCGCGTTTGTCCGGCAGGAAATTGACGTCCACCTTGCGGCTCATCAGACAGGTGAAGTAGCCGGCCTGCTGCAACAGGTGCGGAATCGGCTTGATTCCGTGCGGCAACGGTTTCTTGTGGTATTCGCGGTGCTGATGGGCTCCGATGAAGTTCTGGTGGAAGCCGGTCATCATGGCCGAGCGGGACGTCGAGCAGACCGGAGCGGTGGTGAACGCCCAGCGGTAACGGATGCCTTCGGCGGCGAGCTTGTCGAGATGGGGCGTGTGGATGCCCTTGGTGCCGTAGCAGGAAAGATACGGTCCCCAGTCTTCGATCGTGATCCACAGGATGTTCGGACGCGGTGCAGGCCGCATGGCAGCGCGAGCCGGCTGGGCCGACAGCATGCAACCGACAGCGACGATCAACGGCAGCAGGTTTCTCACGATGCGCTCCTTTCTCATGCCTC
>RFHO01000456.1 GCA_003696385.1 Planctomycetota bacterium
CGGATTGCTGAAGTCCTCGACGATCACGGCGTCGAAACACGGCGTCGAAACGGTTCACCGCGAACGGGAAGGGTCGCCGCGTTTCGCTTTGACGTTTCACGGATCGAGGAACAGGATCGATGCTCGGCAAATCCGCATCCGTTACCGCTCTGGGCCTGGTCGTCCTAGCCGGATCACTCGCACGGGCCGCCGATTTACCGGCCGTGCCCTTCGAAGCGCGCGTGGCGCGCGACACGCTGGCCCGCAGCGGGAATGGTGAGCGTTTCTACGTGACCAACCGCCTCAAAGAGGGCGATCGTGTCGTCGTCGAGCGGGTCGACCCGAGTGGCTGGGGCGGCATCCAACCGCCACCGGGGTCCTTCAGTTGGATTCGATCGCAATACGTCCAGCGGCAGGGCAACCGCGGCACGGTCACCGAAGACAACGTCGTCGTCCGTGTCGGCAGCGAGTTCGGTGACGACCATCAGGTCGAACAGGTTCGCCTGTCCCGAGGCGATGTGGTGGAAATCCTGGGAGAACAGGTGCTCGTTTCGGACGGCCGCCGCATCCCGATGCTGAAAATCCGCCCGCCCAAAGGCGAACTGCGCTGGGTGCCAGCGCGCGATATCGTTCCGTTGCGACCGGCGGACCGAATCAAGGCGGCCGACGCATCCGCCTTTGACGCCGCTTCGGCCGCGGCGCCGCGTCCCGAGGGTGCTCCAACGCAGACCGACACCGATCCGTTTGCCTTTGGCGCCCCCACGACTGGCTCCCTGACACCCGGGAACGCAATCCGGTCCGACGACGTCGGCTCCTTGCGTCCCGCTCCGTCCCCGGGGGCTCCGGCGTTCCGCCCGCCTCCGGCCGCGACACCTCAACCCGGCGCCCCGGTCGGAAAGCCCGGCTTGGACGAAGCGGCTACCCATCTCGGCCCGCCGCGATCGTTCGCGCAGCCGAACACTGTCGAGACCACTATCCGGACGCGGCCTGTCCACCGTGAGCCGCCTCGCCGCGACCCGTTCGCCGAATCGCCAATCGACCCGTTCACTGCAGAAGGCAGCGGAACGGCAGGGCCGCCGGCCGACGACCAGGGTGCGGTGTCGCCGCGGCACCGGGCGGCCGCTGGCGCACCGCCGTCGACCCCTGCATCTTCACGTTCGGCTTCGTCCGCCAGTTCGTGGAACGATGCGGGGGCGTCTCGGACACCCTCGCGCCGGACCGACCATGCGCCACCGGACGAGAGAAACGAGGCGTCGAGCGTGTCTGGTCCCGGCCCGGCGGACGGCTCGAACGACGGAGTGGCTCCGGAGGCGTCGCCCGGAACACTGGCCAGCGAGTGGCTGGACGAACTGCAGGCAATCGACGGCGACCTGAACGGCATGCTGCGGCGTCCCAAGTCCGAGTGGAGCGGTTTCGACGCGTTCGAACGCCGCTACCGGACCTTGCAGGCCGCCGTGCCGCACCAGTCGGTCAAACGGTTGATCGAACTGCGATTGCGACTGTTGGAACACTACCGCCGGCAGAAACGGCAATTTGACGCCGCACTGGACGAGTTTCGGCGGATCGTCGAGGAAACGGATCGCAGGAACGCCGAACTGGCCCGTCGCCGGCGTGCCGCGACCGCCCCCCAGGCGCCGCCGGACAAGCCGGCCCCGTCGACACCGCCGCTCGCGAATCCGCGCCGGGGCACGGTCGATACGCCCGACCATTCCGCTTCGGCAGTGACCACGGTCGTCAAACCCCCGCTCCGGCCACGCACACGTCGGCCCGCGGCGTCCGGGCTGCAGTTCGACGGCGCGGGAATCCTGCAGCGTTCGGCCACGCGTTACCCCGGAGCTCCGCGCTACGTGCTGCTGGCTCCCGACGGCCGTATTCTCACCTACCTGCGGCCCGACCCGCGGATCAACCTGGAGCGCTACGTCGGCCGCGCGGTCGGCGTGTTCGGTCCACGCCGATTCGCTCCCGAGCTGCAGGCCGACCTGCTGGACGTCAAGGGCGTCATGCCCGTGCGCCTGCGGCTCGATTGAGCATCTCGCCGGGGTACCGGCGCCGGGCACGCGACACGCCGCAGGTACTGCCTGTCGGGCGCGTGCCGGCCGGCGGCCTTGGCCGGGATCCCTTCTCCAAAGACATCGGCGGTTCGCGTGACATCGCGCGCTCACCCGGCGCACTCGAACACGCAGCGTTGCCGGGCCGGAGCCATGCCACATGCCGCGCGGCTGGCCCGTCCCTGCGCCACGGTGCACAATGCGCAACGACTCGAACCGTCCACCGGAGAACGACGTCATGCAAGCGGTCGTACTGAGTGATCGGGGCGTCGGATTCGAACCGGACTACCCCTTCCCAGAACCCGGCGTTCACGAGATTCTGGTCCGCGTGTTGCGCGCGGGCATCTGCGAAACCGACCTGCAGTTGGTGCGCGGTTACATGGGCTTTCGCGGCGTGCTGGGACACGAGTTCGTCGGCATCGCGGAGGACGGACCGCTGCGCGGCGAGCGCGTGGTGGCGGAGATCAATTGCAGTTGTCACCGCTGCCGACTGTGTCGGGACGGTTTGTCCAACCACTGCCCGCACCGCAGCGTACTGGGAATCCTCAACCACGACGGGGCGTTTGCCGAATACGTCGCCGTGCCGCGACGCAACGTCCACTGGGTGCCGGACCGCGTGACGACCGATCAGGCCGTGTTCGTCGAACCGCTGGCGGCGGCCTTCGAAATCCTGCGACAGGTTCCCGTGCGGGACGTTCAACGGGCGATCGTGCTCGGGGACGGCCGCTTGGGAAATCTGTGCGCACAGGTTTTACGCAACGCCGGCTGCCGCGTGCTGGTGGTGGGCAAACACACCCCGAAGCTCGATCTGCTGCGCCGGCTGGACATCGAAACCGCCCGTTTGGACGAGGTGGAACCGGATCGCTCGGCCGAGCTGGTGGTCGACTGCACGGGATCGGCCAGCGGCTGGGAAACCGCGATGCGGTTCCTCCGCCCGCGGGGAACGCTCGTGCTGAAGACGACGATCGCCGACCGGCAGCAACTGCATCTGGCGCCGCTGGTGATCGACGAAATCACCGTGGTCGGCTCGCGGTGTGGTCCCTTCCCCGACGCTCTGGAAGCCTTGGAACGCGGCGAAGTGACGGTCGAGCCGCTGATCAACGCCCGTTTCCCGCTGGCCGAGGCGGAGCGGGCCTTTCAGACGGCGACCCGTGCCGACACCCTGAAAGTCCTCTTCGACGTAGCCGACGGACCAAAGCAGCCCCCGGAGCCGTCCTAGCGCAGCGGGGCCGGCAGTCACCAGCCCGCGCCCGGCACGCGTTGCGCCGCCGGAGACGCACCGACACGGCCGGGCGGCGGATCCGAACCGCCGCAATGGCCGACACCGTCGGGCGTCGCTCGTTCAGCGGGCGCTCAGTTGGCCCGCAAACGACTGCAGCGCCAACAGCTGTCGGCGCTTCAGGGCGATGGCCAGAACGCAACCGATGCGATAGCAACCATCCACCGTCGGTTCGCACCACCGGCAGCGTGCCGAGAGGTTGAAGGTCAGATCGGCCCCCAACCGGACCTCCACGAGCAGACACTCGCCGATCGCCAGCGGATGAGGCGCCAGCAGGCGGATGCCCTTGGCGGAGACGTCGATCAGTTCGCCTTCGAAAACGTGCCGCCCACCGTCCAGCGTTCGCAGAAACCGCACACTCCGTTCGAACGGTCGCCGTGCCTCCTGACGGCGATCGCCCGCGCGGCGGTCGGCAAGCCGGCGGCGTGGTCTCGGACTGCGTCGATCCGACATCTCGTCTCTCCTTTTCTCCCTCAGGGCGGCCTCTTGTTGCGATCGACCGAAGTTTCGACATGCATCTCCGACGTAGGCGCCGCCGCGATCGTTCACCCGCCGTC
>RFHO01000457.1 GCA_003696385.1 Planctomycetota bacterium
ACCACCGGATCATTGCGGATGGGCGCCCAACGTGGCGATCACGGCGTCGGCGAGGTCGGCGTCGGGGACTTCGTTCTGTGTGCCTCGCACCAGGTCCTTCACCTGCCACACGCCTCGGGCGAACTCGTCTTCGCCGGCGATGACGGCGACCAGAAAACCCTTGCGGTCGGCGTACTTCAACTGCTTTCCCAAGGGTTTCGGGTCTGGATAAACGTCGACAGCCAGTCCCCGACTCCGCAAGCGGCGCGCCATCGCAAGGTATTCGGCGGTATGCTGCGGATCGAACAGGGGCACGAACACGGTGCACGGCGTGCTGCGGGAATCCAGCATCCCCAACTCTTCCATCGCGGCCAACAGACGGTCCAGCCCCAGGCTCGCGCCCACACCGGGCAGTTGCTGTCGCGTGAACAGCTCCGCCAGTTGGTCGTAGCGACCGCCGGAACAGACGCTGCCGATCTGCGGCAGGTCCAGCAGAAACGTCTCGTAGATCGTTCCGGTGTAGTAATCCAGGCCGCGTGCGATGGACAGGTCCAGCCGCAGCCGGTCCTCGCGCACTCCGGCTGCCTGCGCGACACGAAACAGCTCCGCCAGCCGCTCGATGCCCTCCTGGGCCGAATCGGTTTGCAGCTCGCGCCGCAGTCTCCGCAGTACGTCGTCCGGCTCGCCGCCGCGCCGAGCGAATTCCAGCACCGCGTTCGTGTCTTCGTGGCTCAATCCCGCGAGTTGCATTTCGGTCCGGACGGCTTCGGGGCCGGCTTTGGGAAGTTTGTCCAAAGCACGCAGCACCGCGGTGGAGCGGTCGCGCAGGCCGAGTTGTTCCAGCAGTCCGTTCAGGATCATCCGGTTGTTGACGCGGATCTCGAACCGCTCGAAGCCGATCCGATCCATCAGGTCGTGAATCACCAGCAACGTCTCGATATCGGCCGTGTTGGATGTGGTGCCGATCGTGTCGAAATCGCACTGCACGAACTCGCGAAAGCGGCCGCGTTGTGGCTTCTCCGCACGCCAGACCGTGCCGATGTGGTAGCGCTTGAACGGTACGCCCAGGTCATTGGCGTACATCGCGACGAAGCGCGCCAGCGGAACCGTCAGGTCGAACCGCATGGCGACGTCCCGGTCGCCCTGGTCGCGAAAACGGAACAACTGCTTGTCCGACTCTTCGCCGCCCTTGCCCAGAAGGATTTCGGAGTACTCCAACGCGGGTGTGTCGATCGGCGCGAAGCCGTAGCTGCGGTACACCGCGCGGGCCGTGTCGATCAACTGCTCGCGGGCGAGCATCGTCGATGGAAGGTAATCCCGAAACCCCTTCAGCGTTCGCGGTTGGATCCGTTTCTCACCCATCGTGTTACCCGTCAAACACTGCATTGAACCGCGGCGACGCGCTTTTGTGTGGACGGCTCCCAGCTCCCATTCGCGCGAGGCTACGCGGCTGCCGCAGTCCGGCAACGATCGGTGGCCGTGGGAGCCGCGTTTGAGCGAACGTCGCAGGGGCGTGCCGTCACCGACGATCATTGCCGCGACCGGACGTGCCCAAGCTGCGGAGCGCAAAAAAGCGGCCCCGTGACGTCACGGGGCCACCGTTCGGACAGCTTCGCAATATCCCCGGCAGGACTCGAACCTGCAACCTCTGGCTCCGGAGGCCAACGCTCTATCCAATTGAGCTACGGGGACATACGCCAATCGATGTGCGAACCGCCTCAGGCCGTCGGCAACCGCCGCACGCGCCCTCACAGCGGGCTGGGAGCACAAAATCGTATCGCCCGGTCTGTTGGATTGCAACGTTGCAGCCCCCCTCCAGATCGGAGCCGCGGGCCGCGTGTCGTGTTCCGTCCACACGTTGCTCCTCGGCACAAGGACGATGCCGAAGCGCGACCCGTAGTGCCGTCACCACCCGCAGAAACGGTACTGCCCAACGTGTCAGCCGCAAACCGGGTAGCGGCAGTCACTTGAAGCGAAAGAACGCACGAACTCCGACGTTGAATTGCGCGAAGGACGGATTCTTCCCATGTACTCGCGATGTTTGTGAGGTCAATGGCCACCGGCATCGACGTGACGTTCTGACGTGACGCGACGGCTGGACTGATTCGTGCGACCCGTGCAGGAGTTTGCCGGAGTCGTGCGGTCCGGCTCGCCGGAGGAAAGTCCCATGCAGCCAGATCGGAACAAGTCGTCGATGCGCGGCGTTAGCACCGATGGCGCCGCCAGGGACAGGTGCCTGTGCCTTCGGCACGCCGGTCCAAAGACACGGCCGCCGGGTCCGATTGTTTTCTTAGGCGACGATCCCTCCCGCCGGGGCATCATCGTCGTCCTTGCCGCGTTCTTGATGGTGGTCGTTTTCGGTTTTGTGGCGTTTACGGTGGACATTGGATTCATCACGCTGGTCAAGGCCCAGATGCAGGCGGCATCGGACGCAGCCACTCTGGCGGCCTGCCTGGAACTGACCGATGCACTGGGGCCGTATCCGCTGATCTCGAGTGACGAGGCACAGGAAAACGCCCTGGAAGCAGCCGCCCAACTGGCCGAGATGCACCCGGCCGGCGAACTTTCCTCACTGGCACTGGATCCACAGGACGTCCAGTTCGGCCGATATGAGTGGAATTCGACGGAGCAGACGTGGGTGGCGACCTGGGGCGCCCCGCCTTTCAATGCAGTGCGTGTGACTCTGCGACGGGGAACCACCGCCGCCGGCGGCATTCAGGGAGGGGACAGTGTCAATCCTGCGCTGCCACTGTTCTTCGCCCCGGTGCTCGGTCAGCAGACGGCGGCGCTCGAAACGAAAGCCGCTTCGGCAGCGCTGATGCCCGGTCGTGGTTTTCGCATCGCCGCGAATCAGACCGTTCCCGTGCTGCCGATCACGATCGACCAACCGCGCTGGAAGGCACTGCTCGCCGGGGACGGTGAGGACAATTTCGAGTACGACCCGGAAACCGGCAAAGTGATTCCCGGATCCGACGGAATCCTGGAATTGAACATCTATCCGGGCCAAAGCTCTTCCAATGGCAATTCCGGCAACGGGAAGAAAAAGAACAACAACGGCAACGGCGGCGCTACCGGCCAGAATCAATGGACGCCGGGCAACTGGGGCACCGTGGATTTCGGAAACTCGAACAACAGCACGGCGGAACTGGAGCGCCAGATCAAGGAAGGGCTCAACGAGCAAGACTTGAGCTACTTCGGTGGCAAACTGGACGTGGAGAGCGGGCCACTGCTGGTCAATGGCGACACGGGAATCAGTGCCGCCATCCAGAAGGCGCTGCAACAGATTGTCGGGCAGGTTCGGGCGTTGCCTCTTTTCATATCGGTTTCCGGACAGGGAAACAATACGACGTACACGATCGTCGAGTTCGTTCCGGCGCGGATTCCCGAAGCGGAGTTGAGTGGGGGCGACAAGCGGGTGACCGTGCAGCCGGCGGTCCTGGTCCATCCTACCGTGGTGCCGTCGCAAATCACGGTCGACAGCGCGACGATGTTTACGACGCCGCGTTTGATCGCGTGACATGCTCACCGACATGGCCGGTGCCGTCCTTCTCACTCTCTCCGTCGCAGGCGGGCTGCCTCGCTTTCTTTGTGTCGCGTTCCCGGACCGCGCGGCTTGATCGTCGCGACGGCACGCTGCGTGTCTTCAGAGCTTCCGTCCGCCTTCGTGCGCTCCGCACGTTGTCCCGCGGCGCATCGCCCGGTGTTTCCTATCGCAACGCAGCGTGCCACTGGGCGGGAAAGGCGTCGAGTGTCGGCAAAGGCCGGTGCGCGTGTCCCTCTTTTGCTCACAGCGATGACGCGGTGGGCGTTTGCGGCGGCCGGTGCGCGGACCAGCCTCCGCGATGGTGACGTCTCCATCTTGGGCGGTGCGGTGGTATGACGCAGCGGTCTCTGGACCGCTGTTCGCGACCGTTCGATGGGCCCGTGTCTGCGCAAGGCGTGATTCTGCATGCACTTCTGCGTTTTTCCCATTCGGTCACCGTGTTGCTTGCAGCGTGCGGACGCTGCTGCTATCATGTCGCCATTGCGAGTGAGACTCAATCTCAATTGACGCTCTGTCCACGCGACCGCAGGGGCACCGCCAGAGTGCACGAGAAAAGGAGGCGCAACCGATGCTTCATCCCGCAGGTTCCAATGCGTTGTACGACGGCCATCGGAAGAGGACGCCCGGAGGGACTGGCAGACCGGTGGCGGCCAAAGCGCAGGCACGTGGTTTCACATTGATCGAGTTGCTGGTCGTGATTGCCATCATTGCAATCCTGATTGCTCTGCTTCTGCCCGCCGTCCAGCAGGCCAGAGAGGCCGCGCGACGCACGCAGTGCAAGAACAACCTGAAGCAGATCGGGTTGGCGCTGCACAACTATCTGGACACGTACAGCGTGTTCCCGCCCAGCTTCTGTGCCGATCCCGCCACGCCGGGCGGTGAGTGGTCGATCCAGGCGCGGTTGCTGCCGTTCCTGGAGCTGAGCACCATCACGCAGCGGATCGATTTCGAGCAGACCTACGACGTGCAACCGGCCGTCAAGCCGTTGCGGGTGGAGGTGTATCTTTGCCCCGACGAAATCAAGGATGAGCCGCGCGTCGATGCGATGGGGGTCCCGATCCATTACCCGGTCAACTACGGTTTCAACGGTGGCACCTGGATGGTTTGGGACAACGCGACGGGACGAAAGGGCGATGGTGCGTTCGCTCCGAATTCGTCCTTCCGTCCGCGGGACTTCCTCGATGGCACGAGCACGACGCTGGGCTTTTCGGAGGTGAAGGCGTTCACACCCTACCTGCGCGACGGTGGCGCGGCCGGACCCACGCCTCCTCCGCCGAGCGGCATCTCGGCGCTGGGCGGAAGCTTCAAGACGAATTCCGGACACACCGAATGGGTCGATGGCCGCGTGCACCAGACCGGCTTCACAGTGACCTATACGCCCAACACGAAAGTGCCCCATACCGACGGTGGCGTGACCTACGAGGAAATCGACTATACGTCCTGCCGCGAGGACAAGAGCTGCTCCGGGCCAACCTACGCCGCCGTGACATCGCGGAGTTATCACCCCGGCACCGTCAACGCGCTGATGATGGACGGCTCTGTCCATACGATCAGCGAGAACATCGACGCTGGCGTGTGGCGGAACCTGGGCTCGCGATACGACGGGAATCCGATTTCCGACTTCTGACCGGGAAGTGCGGCGTGGTGCCTTGCTGCCGGTGCCCGCCGGCGGCAAGGCATTCGAGCGGATCGATCAGGCGGGCCGGCACGCGCGGTTCCGAACCGGCCAACCGGGGGCGCCGCAGAACGCTCTTGAGAGTTTCGGGCCCCGGAACGACACACACGGGATGGCGAGAACTGCGCGCACGGGATGGGCGCTTACGAAGTCGTCTCGGACGCCAAGGCAAGGTCCACGTTGCCACCGCTGAGGACGACAGCCACGCGAGAGGCTGCAAGGCCGGGGATCCGCCCGCTGAGTACGGC
>RFHO01000458.1 GCA_003696385.1 Planctomycetota bacterium
AGTCACATTTCGCATCGTCGCACCTCTTCGCAGTCCTTGTTCGGTTTGGGAGCGCCGTCTTCGCCCGGCGCCGGCAGTCGGCCGACCGAACCCGGCTCGGCATCCCGCCCAGCGTTTGGCCCGTCGCAGCGGCATGGTGGTGGATGTGATCGGTGCAGGCAACGTTCTACAATGCCCGTTCGCGTCCCGGCGGTCGAGTGTCGACAGTGGAACACCACACCGAGTCGACATCGGCGCCGCCCGCATGACAGCCCGCGAAATACCGGTCGCTCACGGCCGTTCGACTTTCTCGCCACGGGACCGGGCTGCGACACCACAGCATGAGAGGAGCAAGCCATGAACACGATCGAAATGAATCGCGCGGTGAAATGTGCAGAGAGACCGCTCCGACGACGTGCCGTCCGGGCGAACCGCGTCCTGTGGCTCGCCGCCGGCCTGGCTGTGCTGTGGGGGACGGCCGCCGTCGCAGCGGAGGAAAAGCCGGCTGCCCGTCGTCGTGCGCGTCGTCCCAATCCGGCCTTCGCGAAAGTGGTCGACGATCCCAAGTTGCCGCGAGTGCTGATAATCGGCGATTCGATTTCCATCGGCTACACCGTTCCGCTGCGTGAAGCCCTCAAGGGAAAGGCGAACGTGCACCGCATCCCGGTCAATGGCGGGCCGACGACGCGCGGCCTGCAGCAGATCGAACAGTGGCTGGGCGACGGCCGGTGGGACGTGATCCACTTCAACTGGGGGCTGCACGACCTGAAGTACATCGACCAGAAGGGCAACCTGGTCGACGTCGAGAAAGGGCGGCAACAGGTGCCGCTGGACGAGTACGAAAAGAATCTCCGCAAACTGGTCGAGCGATTGAAGAAGACCGGCGCGATCCTGATCTGGCGCAATACCACTCCGGTTCCGAAGGGTGCCAAAGGCCGCGTGCCCGGCGACGAAATCCGCTACAACGCGGTCGCCGAAAAAGTCATGAAGGACTATGGCGTGATCATCGAGGACGCGCACGGCTTCGTCCTGCCGCATCTGAAGGAATGGCAGTTGCCCGCGAACGTCCATTTCAACGCCGCGGGCTACAAGGCATTGGCGGATCACGCCGCACGCACGATCCTCGAAGCACTCCGCCAGTCCGGCAAGCACGGAAAGAAGACGGACGGGCAGCGAACCGGGCGGTGAACGAACCTTTCGAATGCTTCCGCATACAGCGGGCGCTCGGAGTCGGTGTGGCGTGAGGTGGCGGAGCGGTACTTGATTCCGGTGGTGCGATTGGCTCAGTCTGGCGAGGCCGAGTCGGCTCACCCGTTGTACCACCAGATGGTGCTCGAGCTGAAGTGCGGCTGGCTATCGGAGGAGGCCGGCGGGGAAAGACGCGAGTGTCGGTGAAGTCGGTCATGGTAGGGGGAGAACGTGTTGGGGGGCGGCGTTGGGTTGACTGACGGATTGAATGTTCACGATGGTCGATCCACCGGTGGTAGCGGGGGTCTTTAGAGGCCGGTCGTGAGCCGGGTTCCTACAAGCACTTTCACAACGTTCTGGCGACGAGGATGAAACAGGTCAGAGGGACGACCCCGTGCTAGATGAAGCCGCACCATTCATAACGGATGACCGGGCGGCGAAACGCCTGCAGCCAGCTATGCGTTCGCTCCACGAGGTAACGACGACGACAGCGGCGCAGGTGGCGACCGTCGTGGCGGGGTGGACGCTTGCGGCCCCTGCGATGGAGGGGCCAACAGAAAAATACCTTCAGCCCGGAGTCGGTCGCGCAGGCCGTCATCATCGTAAGCCCGGTCGCCCAGCAGTACCTCGGGTCGGCCCGCCTGCTGGGCGGCCGCCTTGAGCAACGGCAGCAGCAGTTGATTTTCCGCGTGCTGGGCCGGCGCCACCAAAGCAGCCGTGGTCAGACCGTCGCGGCGAACCGAGAGCATCAGCTTCATCCCCTTGCCGGCCTTGGTCTTGCCGATGTCCGAGCCCCTTTTTTCCTCGCACAAAGCTGGCGTCGCCCGCCTGCTCGCGGCCGGCGGGCGGGCGCCGAGGAGCACGCGGCGGACGTTTACGGGGCCTGAGCGCCGTTGATCACGGACGCAAGCGGAGTCCATGCCCGCTGCGCGCGTTGACGGCGTCCGCGCGATCTTTACCACGGAGGTGAGCAGAGTCCGCGGCGGCTGCGGGCGATGCGACGGCGCGACCGGGAATCTGGCCGGGCGCGGCTGCTGAGGGCGGTTCTGGTGCTCGGCTGTCGCCGCGGTTGGTCGGACACGGAAGCGGCGGGCGAATGCGTGGTGCCGGTGGGGTCGCCGAGCGGAGAGCAAGGGGCTGGTCCCGGCGCGCTGTCCGAGGCGGACGCAGACGGTGCGAGTCGTGCCGGCACGATGGCGGGTGCCGCTCGGAGGCTTTGGCTGCCGGGACCTGGCACGGCCAACCGACGCGTCAGTCTGGACCGGCGGCTGTGGATCGCATGGCGGCCCGGGTGTCTGGCATCCCTTGTTGAGTTCGCGAAGCGCCGGCTGGGAGAGTACTCCGGACGCATCAGTCCTGGTCTTCGTCGCGCCGTCGCGGCCCGCCGAAGGACTGCGGCAGCAGGTCGTGCAGAGCGTGGACGGCCACGATCTCGCCGCGTCGAGTGCCGACGACGACCATCAACCCCTGTGGGGAAGCGAACTCGTCGAGAAACTGCCGGCAGGCTCCGCAGGGGAACGCCACCGGCTCGGCGACCACGGCGACTGCCCGGAGTTCCCGAGCTCCGGCGGCTACCGCCGCGGCGGCCGCCACCCGCTCGGCGCAGATCGTCAAGCCGTAGGAGGCGTTTTCCACGTTGCAGCCGGTGAAGCAGCGCCCATCCGACGTCAACACGGCCGCACCGACCGCAAATCGCGAGTACGGGGCGTAGGCGGCCGCCCGGGCCTGATTCGCCCGTCGCAGCAGCTCATGCCACTCTTGCTCCTGGTCCACGCTCATGGCGACTTTTCCGTAGTCGTGGCAACCGGTCCCTACTCATGACGGCCGGTCCTCGGCGGTTCACCGTCCCCCGCGGGCGGGTTGCCTGCGGTTGGGCCTCTGACGTTCGCGGTGATGTCGACCTTCGACACTCCGCGGCGATCGCACTGTGCGGTACCGGCGGATGGTGATGCTCCGCCGGTACCGCAC
>RFHO01000459.1 GCA_003696385.1 Planctomycetota bacterium
CCCGTACCCTGGATGACCTCGGGCTCGCCTGTGTGGTCGAAACCGGTGCGCGCTTCCTGCTCGACCCGCATCGCAAGCACCAGCCTACGCTGCTGGACCCGGATCCCGAGTTGCGTGCGCGCCGCCGTGACTTCCTTCGGCGGTGCATCGACATCGCAGCCGAACTGCGGGCCGAAGCCGTCTCGTTCTGGTCCGGAAGCCCAAGCGGACCGGTCGGCTACTCGGAGGCCTTGCGCCGCCTGGCGGTCGAATGCCGGCGGCTGATCGATTACGCCGCCGCACGCGGCGTGCGACTGGCCTTCGAACCCGAACCCGGTATGCTGATCGAACGGACGGAGCAGTTCGGCGATCTGCTGGCGCTCGTCGACGAACACCCGCTGTTGGGGCTGACGCTCGACATCGGCCATGTTCACTGCGTCGACCCGCAGCCCATTCCGGATGTGATCCGTCAGTGGCACCAGCGCCTGTTCAATGTCCACATCGAGGACATGCGTCGGGGCGTCCACGAACATCTGCGATTCGGCGAAGGCGAAATCGACTTCCCTCCCGTGCTGCGGTCCCTCCGCCAGGTCGGCTATGCCGGCTGCCTGAACGTCGAGCTCAGCCGTCACAGTCACATGGCGCCCGTCGTGATGGCCGAATCGTACGCGTTTCTGAGCCGCTTGATGGGGGAGTCCGCAGCGGATTCCGATTGACGCCCCAGACGACGCCACACGCCCAACTGCCCGGCGTCCGGCCGCTCCGGCCTGCAGCGGCGGAAAACGCAACTCCGCGCGCCTGACGCCCCGCGGCTTCAAAACTGACGCAGGAACCGGACATCGTTTTCGGTGAACCAGCGAATGTCGCCGATTCCGTACCGCTGCATGCAGAACCGTTCCACTCCCAAACCGAACGCAAACCCACTCACCCGTTCCGGGTCGTAGCCGACGGCGGTCAGCACGTTGGGATCCACCATGCCGGCGCCACCGATTTCCAGCCAGTCACCGTCGAACCACATGTCGACCTCCACGGACGGTTCGGTGAACGGAAAAAACGAAGGCCGGAAGCGGATCGCTACGTCCTGCCCCAGAAACGCCGTCGCAAACAACCGCAGCACGGTCTTGAGCTGGGCCATCGTCACGTCCACGTCGACCATCAACCCTTCCATCTGGTGGAACATCCAGTGGTGAGTGCGGTCGACGGTATCCGGACGATAGACCCGCCCGAGCGACACGATACGGACCGGCGGCGGCTGCCGCTCCATCACCCGAATCTGCACGGTCGACGTCTGACTCCGCAGCAGCACGGCAGTGCGGTCACGCTCGGCCGTCTGCGTGCGGGCCGTGGCCAGGTAGAAATTGTCCAGCGGATCGCGTGCCGGATGATCTTCCTGAATGTTCAGCGCCACGAAGTTGTGGTACTCATCTTCGATCTCCGGCCCGTAGGCGACGTCAAAGCCCAGCCGCCCCATGATGTCCTTGAATTCGTCCATCGTCTGCGTCAGCGGATGCCGCCGCCCCAGCGCGGGAACGCGCCCCGGCAGCGTCACGTCGATGCCTTCGGCGGCCCGGCGCGGCTGTTCCAGAGCCGCCTTGCGTCGCCGCAGCGCGGCTTCGACCTGTGTGCGAACCTCGTTGAACAGCTTCCCAACGGTCGGACGCTGCTCCGGCGACACCTTCGCGATCAGCCCCTGCAGCTCCTTCAATCGACCGCGTTTCTTTCCAAGGAACTCCACCCGCACCGCTTCCAGCTCTTGCGGTGTCTGCGCCGCGGCGATCGCCGCCAGGGCCGCCTGCCGATAACCCTCAAACTGCCGTTCAATGTCCATGACGCCGTCCCGTCGTGGATGCCGAACGAAGGAATCCGACCGCGGGGAATCGTCCCCGCAACAATGAACGCCCGCCCCAATGCGTCACGCATACCCGCCCGTGCCCCGCGAACCGCCCCGCAACCGACGGGGCCTGCGTTCCGGCATCCGGGCCCTCAATGCCGCACCGCCCCACGGCCGGCCGCGCACAGACAACGCCGCGGCATGTTGCAGAACAGCACCGCGGCGTTCAAGCACATCGAATGCGGACACACATCGCCGGACCGACATTCCGCCGGCTGGTCCTACGCGACGAGGTACCGCCCGACACCCCCGCGAAGATTCGCCGACGCCCGCGGCGCGTCGGCCGCCATCCCGCCGCGTTTTTCCGAATCAGGACTGGGCGATCCGCACGATCTCGGCGAAGACTTCCGGCTCGTGAATCGCCAGCTCGCTGAGCATCTTGCGGTTCAGACCGATGTTCGCCTTCTTCAACAGGTTGATGAATCGCGAGTATGACAGATCGTGGGCGCCACAGGCGGCCGCGATGCGAATGATCCACAAACGCCGGAAGTCGCGCTTGCGTCGTCGCCGATCCCGATACGCGTACGCCCGCGACCGGACGATCGTTTCCTTTACCGTGCGCAGCAGCTTGCTGCGCCCGCCCACATTGCCCTTTGCCTCGCGAAACAGCCGCTTCTTCTTACGATGCCGCGCCTTGCCGTATCGAACCCGCATGACCTGGACTCCTGAAACGCAAGCAGCCGGCGATATCCCGGCAGCGTTTTCTGCAAACCAACCCCACTACAGCGCCGCGTGCAATCCCCGAACGAATTGCGGGCCTTCGGCACCTCCCGCGAAAGCGATTCCCGCGCGAACCCTCGCCCCGTCTGCCGGCGGTTCGACAACGACGCAGTGAGCGACCGAAGTCGCTCACTCCGCCGGCCGCAACGCTTCGCGAATGTGCTTGGCATCCGCGCCTTCGACCACGCTGCCCCGCCGCAAACGACGTTTTCGCTTGCTGCTCTTGTGGCTGAGCAGGTGACCGCGAAAGGCGCTACGGTGCTTCGCCTTGCCCCGCGCGGTGATCTTGAACCGCTTTTTCATCCCCTTGTGGGTCTTCTGCTTGGGCATGGTTGATATCCGCTCTCGACGATTTTTGACACCCACGGTTCGAAGCGCGACCACGCGCCCGGCCTCCCACACCCGGGGCCCCTCGGAGGACAACACGCGCACGGACGCGAACGACACGTCAGGCGTCATGCAACCACAGAACCCGCCCCGCAGCCCGGACACCGCCGTGACGGCTGAACCGGGCCTGGCCGGAGGGCAACGAAGTGCGGAAGTATAGCCGTGGGCCTGCTTCGATTTCCAGTCTCCCGAAACACGTTTCTCGCGAGAGTTTTCGAACGGTCCGCTCGACCGATTCGGTTCGCTGGGACCACATCGTCGGCGAAACGAAACCGCGGCGACGCATCCGCGGCCCATGCCAACCATCCGCCCGGGCGGCGACGTCGTCGCCGGCCGGTACCACACGCGCAGCCGTCGGAGCCCGTTCCACCTCGTCGACCAACCGCCGCAATTCGCCAGAACTTCCGCCGGCCGATCAGACGAACTGGCGTCGTGGTGCGGGTTCTGCCGATGATTCCGAACAGGCAAATTGTGCCGCACGCCGTTTGGGCGGCACGCGGCTCGTACCGCGCCGCGCGTAAGCCGCAACCGGCTCGACGTTTCCGCCGTGGCAGCTCATTGAGCGTCTGGCCGCCGCCGTCGCCATTGATGGAGAATCGGTTCATGTTCGCCCCACCGCGGACGCGGTCCTGTCTCCGCACGCCATTGCTGGCCGCTGCTCTGCTTTGGCTCGGCACCGTCACCGAACGTTCGGCAGCCGCCCAATTTGCGCCGCTGTGCGGGCAGTGCCGGCAGATTCCGGCACGGTGTGTCTGCCGCGGCGTCCGCCCCGTCGCCAAAACCGTCTACGAGCAACGTCAGGTCGTCACCTATCGTGATGTCCCCCACACCGAGTACCGCACCGTCACCGAGTTGCAGCAAATCCCCAAGACGGTTTACCGCCAGGTGACGGTCGATGAAGGCGGCTATCAGCTCGTTTGGGTGTCCCGCCCGGTCACGCGCCGGATCGCCCAGACCGTCTACGAAACCAGAACCGTGCAGAAGCAGGTGCCCGTCACCGTCGTCCGGCGCGTGCCGCAGGTCGTTCGACAAACCGTGCCCCGGCAGGTCATCGAATACCAGCCGTACAACTTCACGACGACGGCGTTGATCTCGGCTTCCGCCCCCGTCGCGACAGCGCCCGCGGTGGCGTGCCCCGCACCCCAGACCTGGAGTGCATGGGCACATCCGTGGGTCTTCAGACCTCCGGTGACCTACGCGCCGCCCAGCGTAATTGTCGGTTCGACGCCGGGATGCCGGACTTGTTCGGCCACGGCACCGACGGCCGTCGCGCCAACGGTCATCGGACCGGCACCCGCCGTCACGCTGTTGCCGCCGCAGCCGGACAGAGGGGGGCCGACTCGGGGACGGATCATCGACGGTGCACGTTCCGACAACCGCGGCTCCGCGCCGGCCTCTCAGCCGCGCCGCAACACGCCCGCATCCGCGTATGAGGAATGGTCCCCAGTTCCGACACGCACGCAATCGGCCGACCGCGGACAGACCTCCATCCAATCCCGCCCTCCTGCAAAGCGAACCCGAGACACGACGTCCGAGACATCGCCGGCCGATCGGCTGGCTCGCGGGAAATTCGTGCCGCTGCGGCCGCGA
>RFHO01000460.1 GCA_003696385.1 Planctomycetota bacterium
CAGGTGACCACGTCGGCATATCGCGCGGCGGCGTCGCCGGAGTCCTCCTCGGCCGGATCGGCTTCCGCAGTGGCAACCGAAGCGGTTTCCCCACTCGCTCCACTCGCTTGCTCGGCCGTCTGCTTGCGGCGGCGACGGCGCCTGCGCCGCCGTCGGCCTCCGACCTCCGCCGTTTCAGTATCCGGCACCGCGGCTGCCGGCTCGGCCGGTTCAGGCTGCCCCGGCTCCACAGCCGCTTCACACACCTCTTCCTCGGCCGCGCCTTCCGGTTTCGCGGAAAACACGTCGACTTCGTCCAGAACGCCGGCTCCGAAGTAATCCTCGTCGGCATCTTCGATCGGCTTGGGGACGTCCACCGCGCGCCGTCGTTTTGCCGCGGAGGATTCCGCACGCCGCGCGGGCCTGTCCCGATCCTCGACCGGGGCCGCGACCGTCTCCGCTTCGGCCGCAGGCTGAGACACCGCCGTTTCGACCTCGGCCGCGGGTTTGTCGCCGCCGCGTCGCGAACGACGTCGGCGCCGGGCCGGCTTCGGTTTCTCGTCACCGGTCCTTGCCGGTGCCGTCTGGTCGCCCGCTGGTTGGGCTTCACCGAATTTCTCCAGTGCCGACCAGTACGTATCGTTGGGCGCGGCGGGGGCTGGCGATGGCGGGGGCGGTTCCGGTGTCACAGTCACCGGCGGTGGGGGCGGCGGCTCCGGAGTGAACTTGGGGGCCGACGCCAAGACTTCCTCTTCGTCCCACACAATGTCGGCGTCGCTGTCTGTTGCGAGAGCCTCCTGTGACGCCGCCTCCGGGGCGTGCGTGCCGGCGTCCTCGCGGGGCAACGCCTGTACGTCCTCGTCTTCCGGCGGTTCGCCCTCCGCCGGCGACTCGCTCACGGCAGCCCCCGGCAGCCGTTCATCCGGGACAGAATCCCCCTCCGGGACGCCGGCCTGCGCCTCCGCCCGTTCATCGACATCGGAGGGGCGCCCTTCTTCCCGGCCCCCCTTGACCATCGCCGACAATTTGGCGGGATCCAGTGGTGGAAGCTTGGACTTCAGAGTTTCGACATCGACCTCGTCCGCACCCGGATCGTTCTTTCCGAGACCGCGGATCAACCGTACGGGCCAAGGGGCCTTCTTCGGATCGTTGGTATCCTGGTTGCTCATCGCGTCCTTCCACTGTCCGACTGATTCCCGAATGGTTCCGACCCCGGCCTGCGGCTGCCATACCGGAGCACCGCGGAAACGTCGCTCACGCGACTCCGACCGACTCCGGACCGAACACCAACCCTGCCGTCCGCGGGGTCGGACAAAACCTAGATTTCCTGCCCCTGGAACGGGCTGTGCGCCGCCGGACGCAGTCCGCAGAGCAGAATGCCCAGCTCGTACAACGCCAGCAGCGGAAACATCATCAGCAACATGCTCATCGGATCCGCCGGCGTCAGGACCATCGAGAGGATCGATATGACCAGGATGGCCATCCGTCGTTTGTCGCGATAGTCATCCACCTCGAAGACCGACAGCCGTTCCAGAAACATCATGGCAAGCGGCAACTGGAAAGCAACGCCGAACATCACCGGCATCGTCAGCGCGAACGAGATCCATTCCGAAAGGCGAATCTGCGGATGGACACCGAGCCACGCGTTGAAGCCGAGCAGAAACTGCAGCACGAACGGAAACACACAGAAGAAACAGAACACCGCACCGCCCAGAAACAACAGCAGGCTCAACGGCAGATAGATCTTCACATACCGCCGTTCATGCGGGTACAAACCCGCCGCCACGAACTGCCAGATCTGATAGAAAATCCACGGGCTGGCCAGGATGAAACCGGTGATCATCGACACCTTCAAATGCATCAGGAACGCTTCCTGCACGTTCAAAGTCACCGGCTTGGTCGTGTTCTCGTAGGCCAGGTCCCAGCGTTTGAACTCGGGCGCTTTCAACGTCAGCCGCACCGTTCGCCGCTCGGCATCCTCGACGGCCACCGGTGAACCCTCGTCCCCGGCGTTCGAACCACTGCCGTCCGATCGGGATTCCGCTCGCGCCGCCGTACGATCATCGGTACCACCGGGCGAAATGGCAGCCGACGGCTTTGCTTTCGCACCCGCATCGGCCGGCGGCGGCTCCTGCTGCGGGAACAGATCCGGACGCACTTCGTGCAGCGCATCGATCAGGTCGGAAACGGCGATTTCCACCACGATTTCATCGCTCCGCAGCGGGGGCGGAACGCGCGGTTCGGACCGGAACGTCTCCCGCAACAGCTCCCACAACGACTTCGATTCCCCCCCCGACGTATCATCGACGATCAGCGTCGGATCGTATTGCTGCAGCATCGCATCGATGGGCCGGCGAATGACGGCCATCACACGATTGCCGATGAACAGCGCAAAGACGACGCACAACACCAGCCCGATCAGAGCACGCCACAGGTGCATCCGCAGCACCTCCAGGTGCTCGCCGAAACTCATCGTGGTGTCGTCGAACAGATCCTTCGGGCCGGTCATCGATTTCCATCTCCGCGAGCGGTCGCCGATTCCCTCGCGCGGGACAGCCGGGCAACCGTCGCAGCTCTGTCCCGTGTTCCGGACAAGACGCTCACAGGTTCCATGACAGCGCAAAGAGCAACAGCATCACCGCGCCCATCGTCAACAGGATCATCCAGAACATCCGTACCGCCCGCAGCACGATCAATTTCGGCTGCTCGAAGCGACTGGCGCTGTAGACCAGGCTGATCCCCGCCGCCAGAGGAAACAGATACCACATCGCGTTCATGCCATCTCGCCGATCCGTCCGACGCGCCGACGCATTCGCCGAAACCGCGAATGCCTGCGGAGCCCTTCTGCCGATCATCACGGGCCGCCCGGCGTACCCCCTTCACCCGCCGCCGCTGGACGCAGCCACTCGTCGCCGTAGCCGTAGGCCGGTCCCTGAACGGCGTCCCAGATCGCCAGGATGTTCAGCAACCCCGCGATCCACGTGAAGACCTGTGCCAGTTCGACCTGCTTTCCCAGTTCGCGATGCCAGTCCGCAAGCAGTTTTCGATCCAGCGGCATCTGGAACCAGTTCACCAGTGGACGCGGAATCGTTCCTTCCAACGTGCCGCGCTCGTGTCCGTCCTCCAGGACAGCACAGCGCACTTTGCGTCGCCGGGCGGCCCGCAAACGTGGACCGATGGCGAACGGACTTCCCAGCTCCAGTTCGACAGCGTTCCCCTTCTCGTCCGTGCCGACGAAGCGGCCCGTCACGCCCCAGCCATACGGTTCCTCCGCCGGCTCCAGGTGGATCGTGCCCCGGACACGAATGACGGCTTCGCGGGAATCGCCCAAGCTCCGCACATCGCCCACGAAGGGCGCGTCCAGCTCGTCGTCCAGTGAATTCAGCATCCGGTCCGGTTCGGCTCCGAATGGATCCTCTCCAACGGCCGACTCGAACCGATACGCCTGAACGAGAGCCGGCATCGCCGGCAGCCCCACGCCCAGTTGCGCCCAGTAGCCCAGCGTGCGTGGGCGGCCCGGAGCCGACTTGAACTGCGCGTAGACCACTTTCCAGTCGCCCAACAACATCCCCCACCAAAACAGCCCCAGGATGCACACCGAATAGATTCCGGCCTTGAAATACCGGCGTTGATAGGCATGTCCGGCTCCCGGTACCAAGAACGCCAGAATGCCTGCAATCCAGGGACTGCGCAGGTCGATTCGCTGATCCAACATCGTGTGTGCTCACGTGGAGATCGGTGCGCGGGGGGCGGAACTCAGCCGCCGGGGGCCTCGCAGTGGTGCCTGTTGCGTCCGCGCGGAAGGGCGACGTTGTGGGGATCCTGCATCTTATCGGCCGCCCCCGACAGGGGGAAGTGTTTCCCGCAGCCTGCGGCGCTGCGTTCCACACGGCGGTCCGCCGGCGACGACTCACACCGCTTCGGACGCCGACCGGCTCGGCGGCACGCTCGACCGTCCGCCATCGTGCCCGCAGACTCGGTCGCCGCTGCACTCGCCACGGCATCGGCCACAGAACCAGCTCGACGGCCGGTGTGCGCAACGCCCAAAACACTGCCCCACACGGAACGGAGAGCTTCCTTTGGCCTTGCCATGGACCAGGAAACGGCCCGTGCGTTCAGGGCGCCCGGCGGCGAAGAAAGAGAAACCAATACGCCAGCCCAAACGCCGCGCCCCCCAGATGCGCCGCATAGGCGATCGGTCTGCTGCTGCCCTTGATCAGCCCCCAAGCGTCCGCCAGCACAAACAGGCAGGCAAACAGCCACATATCCAAGGGGATGACGAAAAACAGCAACACCTTTTCGGTGGGGTACAACGTCGCACACAGCATCACCACGGCCGTCACGCCGCCCGACGCCCCCATGACGGGCGTGTCCATGTCCCAACACATCTGCACGACGCCTGCCGCTGCAATGCCCCCGAGATAAAAGGCCAGAAACCGCCGCGCCCCCAGGATCGGCGCCACTCCTCGACCAAACATCCACAGACCGAACATGTTCCAGCCGATGTGGGCGAGCGTGCGCGTATCGTGGAGGAACCCATAGGTGAAAAGCCGCCAGAATTCGCCCTCATGCAGGACCCGGCGCCCCACCAGTTGCAGTTGCTCCTCGAAAAAACCGGGAGCAGCGTTCTGGGCAATGAAGGCGGCGACGTGAATGACCAGCAGCCGGGTCAACATCGCCGCACCGCCGGCCACGTGATCCTGCAACGCGCGCGTTGGAGGACGCCGACGACGGATCGCGGGGCGCTCGGTCCGCTCCCGTGCCGGCAGTCGCACTCCGGCCACGCGGAACCGCTCGGCCGTGGGCGACGCGCAGAAATCCTGAAACGCCTCCCGTGCCCGCGCGACTTGGTCCTCGTCGAGGACCCAGACCAGTACTTCGCCGTCGTCCCGTTCGATCCGGGTCCTGATTCCCTGCGCTTCCAGGTACTGCGAGAATCGCTCCGCGTCGCGTGCGTTCGTCAGCTTGCCGACCAGTCGCATCGGTGGGTGACCTTGGCAATCAGCGCGTTTGCAGCAGTGTCAGTGGAATTCCCGGCCCCAACGGCGTCAGGTCCAGACGGTCCAGAATCCGCGGCGCGGACTCACTGGCATCGACGGTAAACAGCAGCCGGCACACGATCCGCCCGCTACCGCTGACGCCGATCACCTGCCCTTCGAAGACATCACCCCCCCCGGTGATGTACGGGCCGATCGCGCGCATCTGCTCCAGTGTGGCCAGCCCCTCGATGTACGGCCAGGCGGGGTTCCGGCGGGCCAGTTGCCGGTCCGCGGCCGCCGTCGGATCCGCTGGATCGACCTGAGCCGCGGCGATCGCGCCGGCCAGGTCTTCAGTCATGTTCGGAATGGACATCAACACTTCGTACGGTGCCGTAGCCGGATTGATCCGGCCGACCAGCCGCGATTGATCTGTGGTGGTCAGCGCATCCAGCACGGTCAGGAAATCACCTTGCAGGTAGTTCGGATCGTCCGGAAACGGGCTCTGCAATTCCGTCTGGACGCCATCCACTTCCGCTTCCACGGTGGCACCGACCAGATCGAACAGCGAGCGAATCTGCGTGGAGGCCGGACGGGACAGATCCAAGCCGCCGCGCGTGATCCGGGCGTTGCCGCCACCGGCCAGCGCCTGTCCCAGCGCCGAGCCGAGCTGAGCCGCGGCGCGGGAACCACCTGCCGTCCCGGTGGAGCCGCTCCCGACCGTCGCCGTGCCGTCCTGCCCGCCCGCGGGGCCGTACAGTCGATAGGCCACCACGAAGCGGGCGACGTCCTCCCCGAACTCCGCTTCCAATGCATCGTACAACTCGGTCATCACCGTGTGGTTGACGTTGATGCGCTCGGTCCCGTCACTGCGCACATTTCGTTCGGCCGAAGATACGGTGAGGTATGCCGCCCAACCGCGATCGAGCACGCCGTCGGCGTTGTCCACCGGCGGCCGCTGGTCGCCGTCGTCTTCGTTGGGATCCAGTCGGCCGTTGCGGTTGGCGTCCTCGCCATACAGCAGTTCCGGCGTGACGCCCATCACCAGCAGCAGTTCGTCCAGCGACTTCAGCCCGCCGTTGGTCGTCCGTTCGTAGGGCGTCGGCAGAGCGAGGTAGTCGTCGCGCTCGGCACCGAATTCACGCACCTGGTCGTCTTCGTCGAGCCAGTCGAGAATGGCGTCGGCAAGTTCGGGAGTCATGTTCGGGATGTACATCAGGTACTCCCGACGCATCTCCTCCGACTCGACGGGCAACTGCAGCAGCGTGTTCAGATTCAGCCGCCCGGACAGGTCCGTCAGACCGAACCGGACCGCCGCCGGAGCATCGCCTTCGCCGCCCTGATCGGTGGCCACGACGCTGAACCGAGGACCGGTTTCCGTCAGCCCGTCCACCGGTATCGATTGAAACCGCGCCGGGTCGTGGTACAGGTTCCGTTCTTCGGGCGGCGTGTCTTCGTACAGCGCGGCAACCACCGTGGCGATCCCCGACTCCGCGGCCTGCCGTGCTTCTGCCGCCTCGGCGAACGCCTGCGCGCCGGTCGCCTCGGCCAGCAGCAGATACGTGAACGCATACGTTGCCAGAGACAGACCGGCCACGACCACCAACACCGCGATCAACACGCTTCCCCGCCGAGCCGGCGCCGCGGCCGCCTCCCCGGGGACCACGGCCCCCAGCCTCTGCGGCTTCCGAATCATTCCGTTGCTGCGAAAGCGCTCCATGGTGCGGCTCTCCCGCGCGCCCGGCCGCCGTGTTCTCATCACACGTCAACGAACGGCCTGCCCGGAAAACACGGATTCAAACACCGCGCCCAGCCGGAGAGGGTCGGCGGCACGCCGATGCCGCGCGACAGTCGCGGTCGTTCCCAGCCGGGAATAGTCGATCAACCACACATTGCGAAACCGCACGGGATTTCCGTGATTCTGAAACAGAATCGGCAGCGGTTCGGGGCCTTCCGGTCGACCGGCTCCCGTTTTGCCCTTGAGATCCACATGGTCGTGAACCACCACGCCATTGTGCCAGACCGTGATACGAGCGGGCTGAATCTTTCGCCCCGAGGAGTCGAAACGCGCGGCACGGAAGTCGATGTCGTACGTCTGCCAACTCAACGGCGCAAAGCACATGTTCACATCCGGTTCGCGCTGGCGATACAGCCCGCCACATTCATTGGACCGCCCTTCCAGGCCGAAGGAATCAAGTATCTGCACCTCGTAGCGGCGCTGCAGGTACACCCCGCTGTTGCCGCGTCCCTGACCGCGTGCATAGGGCATGTACGGCAGACGAAACTCGAGGTGCAGCCGGAAATCCCGGTACGCCCGAACCGTCTCCGCGCCGACCTCCATCGTTCCGTCCGGCGCGATCTTCAGATTCTTCAACAAACCGGTATCGGTGCCGTCGAACAGCACGTCGGCGCAGTGCGGCGGGCACAGGCCAAGCGTGACGCTGGTCCTTTCCACCTTGCACAACACGCCCACCGGCGTCGCGTCACTCCCCGAACCTCGGTAGATCTCCGCCCGGCCGGCGGAGATCCGTATCATGCCGTCCGCCCGCGGCAGCACGATTCCATGCTTCTCGCGCCGCCCTCGCCACTCCCGCCGCGGCAGGTCCTTGGACCAGCCGTTGCCCGGCAACCCGCCCAGATACTCCGCCGCCAGGAAGGCCCCATCGCCCAACGCGACCACTTGCAGTCCGCAACTGCGCCGACATCCCTGCTCGCAGACCCAGCCGAGGTATTCACCCTGGTCGCGGAAGTCCGCGTCCACTTCCTCCAGCGAGACCGCCGCCCAGCGTGCATCACGCTTTTCCGCAGGTTCCGCCGCCGCGATGGCGGCAAACGCTCCGGACAGAACCAATACGACGGACGCCAACCGCAAAGCCTCGCGGAACATTCCTCTCATGAAGGTCGCCTTTCGCATTCGAATCGGTCGATGACGGCTCGAGCATCGAGCAGCCGCCGACGCGGCCATTCCGGACCGTGTTTGCCTCGCGGTTCCGATTGTCCCGTGCCCGGCGGCCGCCCGCAACAGCCACGGCGTCCCTCACCGCGCACCGTCCGCCCAGCGGCCGCTGAAATCCTTTCGGCCGCGCCAACCGTCACATGCGGATCGCCATTGCCAAAGAACCTTCCAGTCGGCCGCGTGGCGAACGAGCGCGCGAACGGAGAATCCTTTTTCCGACACGCGGGCCGGCGACCGGAAGGCGTTCGACGCACTCCGCCGAGTGCACACTCAGGCAGGCTGCCCCTCGTGCAGAACGTCGACCAGCGGTTTCGGCGCGGGGCGATCGTTGCGTCGCCAGCGCCCCCGATGGATCGTGCAGCCTGCCTTGCGTTTCTTGCGTTCGAAGCTGGTTTGATAGTCCAGGTCGTGCTGCGGAACACGCTCCGGCGGCGGCGGCAGCGACTCGAAGCACGGATGGTGGTTCATCAGCGCGCTGATCACCTCGAAGTAATCGCCCACGTCGGTCCACGCGTGCACATCGCCGCCGTACTGCACGACTTTGGCCAGCAGATGCACGAAGTCGTCGTTGAACAGACGGCGTTTCTTGTGTTTTTTCTTCCACCACGGATCCGGGAAATACACGTGCGCCGCACGCACAGACTGCGGACGCACCCAGCGGCGAAGAAACTCCTTCGCGTCCCCGCCCAGTACACGGACGTTCTCCAGGTGCCGTTTCTGCAGCTTGCTCGCCGCCCGACGCCCCTCGCGGTAATCGATCTCGATCCCCAGATAGTTCACCTCCGGGTGTTCCAACCCCGCCCGCACCAGAAACAGACCGCGGCCGCAGCCGATGTCCAGTTCCACCGGCTGATCGCGGTCGAAAAACTCCGACCAATCCAGAGGCGGGTCGCTGAGATCCTTCAGCGTCCGGAAATACGGCTTCAAATCGACGTACGGTTGTTGTTGCATCGTTATCGGCGTCGGCGCGTCGGCCGACGGCGCCAATCCCTGATCGAACGCGGCAACACCCCGCGCGACAGCCACGAGTCGCGGCGGGACGAACGAGCCCGACAGATCCGGAAAAGTCCCTCGGTCCGCCTGCATCCGGTCGACCGACGCGGGTCGTCGGCCGCGATACCGGACCGCTCGACGTGGGCCGATGGCCTTTACGGAGAGACCACCGTGCCGGCCGCGCGGAAGCGCAGAAGATCCTCGCTGCCTTCCACGGTGACGTAGAACTCCTCGACATAGCTGCCCGGTTGGTCCGGCGGAACGATGCTGATCATCAGCAGTTGCACGCGGTTTTCGCGTTCCGGAATCTGAACGCGAAACTCGCCGGCCGAACCTTTTCGTTCGACGCGGACGATCCGGAAGGGCTTGCGTCCCTTGACCACTACCGTGAAGGTCTTTGGTCGTCCGGCGAACAATCGTCCCAGCGAGACCACCGCGGGCGAGACGGTGAACGGCGGCTCGATCGTTCCTTCCACCAGGACGGGAACGTGCGGCGCCCGGGCGTCGTCGGTCACCAGGATCAGAGTCTCACGCACGGGGCCCGCCGGCGCCTCCGGCGTCACGGTCAGGGTCAACTGATAATCGACCCGACCGCCGGCCCGCCGCGTCTCACGCAGCTCCGTCTGCAACCATGGGCGCGGAGAACGGACTTCCACGATTTTCCAGTCGTTCCGTCCCGCATACAGAATCTGCATCGTCCGAGTGACCGTCTCGCCCTTGGGAACCGTCCCCAGTTGAAACGACCCCGGATCCAGCACCACGTCCGTCCGGATATACGCCGTCAGCGGAATCGTCACTTCGGCGAACGCCGGCTGGTCGAACGTGACGATCAGGTTCGAATCCTTTCGGCGGATGAAACGCCGCGTGTCCAGCGTCAGTTCGACGTAGCTCTCTTCCCCCGGCTGCAGCCAGTCCTTTTCGGGTTTGCCCGCGGAACAACCGCAGGTCGTCCGCACGGAGGCGACATGAACAGGCACCGAGAGTACGTTCCGGATCTTCAGCCGCCGCTTGACGTCGGATCCACGGGCCACCACGCCGAAGTCATAGCTGCGAACCTCGAACAACCGATAGGCCCAATCCGCAGGAAGCTGCGTGGCCCGCGCGCTCGCCGAGCCTGCCAGCAACGTCAGCATTGCAACCAGGGCCGTCGTGCACCGGAACCGTCCCACACGTTCCGATACCGCCGAAAGCGCCCAGCCATGGCCAACAGGCTTGCCGAACGGCGCTGTTCTTCCGCGGCAACCTGCGATTCCACGTTGCGTGCACGCCTCCCTGATCATGACGTTGCTCCTTGCTCGCTGATTGTGCACGACTCACCGCCAACGCTCGACGCGATCCCAATTACCGGTCGGCTCGCGAACACCCCCCTGCTTCAACCGCAACCCGGTGCCCGGATAGCCGTGGTGTAACGATGCCGGACATTTCACGGCCGACGAATGACCGAGGGCGCGGCGCACGATCGGGCACTCGAGCGGCACTCACGCAGCGGGCGTTCACCGCCGACACGGATCACTCGAACGGGCACACCCCACACGCGGCGCGCTCGGATCCCCTCACGCATGATAGCCGATGCCGTCCTCACCGCGAACGCCGCCGCACACGGCACCGATTGTTTGCGCCGCCGGCGCAGCAACCGCCCGCGGGTTTGCGCGCCCCACCAAGCCCTTTCAGCCCTGCGGCGGTTTCTTCGGCGGAGCGAACTTGATCTTCTCCACGTAGCGGATCAACTGCTTGCCCTGCATGCGGCCGGTGCAGGCGCTGATGGCACGGATGACGTAGCGGAAGTCGAGGTTGTAGTCCGCGTCGATTTCCACTTCCGTCTCTTTCGTGGCCGCGCCACCGGGTGTGCCGATCGCCTCGAGGATCTTCCGGTTGAGCCGTTCGAACGCCGCTTCGTCGTTGCCCAGCACCGTGCCGCCAAACATCAGCGCCGCCAGGGAGCCGTCCGGGTTCGCCCGCAGCTTGACCTTCAGATCGGGAAAGTTCTGCTCCTCCATCGTGGCGCTGGAAGGTGCGCCCAGCGGCATGTTGATGTTGAAGTTGCCTTCCGGCTCGATGATCTTCAAGGTCAGCATGAAGAAGATCAGCAACTGGAAGACGACGTCGATCATCGGCGCCATCTGCGGCTCGATCTTCTCCGACTCGGTGTGGCTGCGGATTTCCATGGCGAAAGCGAATCCTCGAACCGACCTCGCTGCCCGTCTTCACACGCGGCCGACATCGCGCCGGCCGCCGTCTCACTCGGTCTTCTGCACGGCCTTCAGGGCGAACTTCTGAAACTCCGCCTGCTGAGCCATCCGGATCAATTCCTGAACCAGGCCCGTGGGAACGTCCGCATCCGCACGAATGACGACCGTCACGTCCTTCGGATCGACACCCTGAGCGCGGTACAGACGCTTCTCCTGTTGCAGCCGCGCGTTGTAATCGGGAACGCGGAACTCGGCCCCCGGCTCGAAGATGTACGGCGTCTTGTCCAGGATATTGCCGTCCTTGTCGCGGACATACCCGATGTTGATCACCAGTTCGTGTTCCGGCTTCACCTCCGGCGGCTTGGCGAGCGCATCCCGAGGCAGCTTGACGCGTTCATCGGCCTGCACCTGTTCGAAATTCGAAATCACCATGAAAAACGCGATCAACTGGAACACGATGTCGATCATCGGCGTGACATCGGGTTCCGGGATGGTCGGATTGGTCCGATTGATCTTCATCGTGTGATCCTGCTCTCGTGCCGCCGACTGCTGAATCCGCGGTCCGTCGCAATCGAGCCCTCGCCCGGATCACCGGCGACACCGCCCTCTGGCCCCGCGCGTGTGTCTCCGTGACCGTCGTCGCGCGGTCGCGCCGCGTTCACTGCCGTGGCGCGGCGGGAGCTGCGGCCGGTGCGGCGCCTCCGGCCCGCTTGCGGCCTACCAGAGCAAAGCGGCTCATCAGACCCTCGCTGACGATGCCCAGCTCCAGGAAGAATCTTGCGATGCGGTTGCGGAGGATGCTGTAGGCGATCATCGCCGGAATTGCGACGGTCAACCCTTCCAGTGTGGTGAACAGAGCGGTCGAGATGCCTTCGGCCAGCTCGGAGGGTTTCGGCTGCGTGGGCGCGGTGGCGATCTTCTCGAAGCTCATGATCATGCCGTAAACGGTGCCCATCAGACCGATCATCGGAGCGACCGAACCGATCAGCGCCAGGTAGCTCAGCCGATGCTCCAGTGCCATGTTCTCGTCTTCGCCCACTTCCTGCATCGCCTCCACGGCTTCCTGATAACCGCGGTTCAGCCGCCCCAGACCCGCCGCCAGCACACGGGCCAGCAGGGACTCGTCTTCCCGCGCCAGCTCGTAGGCGCCCTGGTAATCCTCGGCGTTCAAAGCCTCTTCGAACGCCTCGATGAAATCGGGCGGCAGCAGGATGTCCCGGCGGACCTGCAGGACGTTCATCATGATCAGCGCCACCATGATGAAAGACATCAACAACAACACCAGGCCGAAGATGCCGGACGCCTCGATCAACCAGCTCAGGAAACTCCGCCGCTGTACGGTTTCTTCCCCGGCGGCCGCCTCATCGGCGCCGCCTCCGCCCGCATCCTCCGCGGCCTTGCCATCACCCGCATCGGCAGCCGCCTCGCCGCCTTCCTCCTGAGCATAAAGCGCCGCCGGCGTCACGACCGTCGTGATGGCCGAGTAGACCGGCCACAAGGCCAGTGCGGCCAGGACCACAGTCCAGAATCGTTGCCCTCGAGCTCGTCCGTTCGGCAAGTGCATCAGCAAACTCTCCCCAGATCGAGTATTGGAAGACCAATCGCGATGTGCAAAACGTGCGGCTTCGTCCGCCGACCAACGGACCCGACGGCGCCGGCCGATCCGCCGACGGCAATCTCAGGAGCCGCCCTGAAGTTTCCTGGCCCAGGGACTGTTCGGATAGTTCGACAGCAGCTCGCTGCGGGCTTCTTCCGCCCGGTCCGGCCGATCGTAAGCCGCCCACAGTCGGGCCAGATGATACAGAGCTTCCGCATGCGCCGCCTTCTCGTGGGCGAACAACACCGGCACGTGCAGATAGGCCAGGATGGCCTCCTTGATTCGCCCCTGCGCTTCCAGGCAATCGCCTTTCCGCAGATAAGCCTCGGCCTGGATGGCGGAGTTTTCCGGCGGCGTTTCTTTCAGGATGATCGCGATCGTCTTCAGCGCTTCGTCATACTGCTTGTTCTTCACCAGCACGGTGGCTTTCCCGAGCAGTGCCTCCTGTCGCCGCTCCTTGTCCGCCGGCGACGCGGCTGGCTCGGAAATCACCTGTTCGAAGGCCTGCAACGCTCCAGCCGTGTCCCCGCGCGCCAGCAGAATTCGCGCCCGGCGGATCTGGGCGAGCTTCTTGGCGGCCGACCACGGCGCCTTCGCCAGGGTGTCGAACTGCTGCTGAGCCTTATCGAATTCACCCTTCGCCAGATACGCGTCACCGAGCAACCGCACGGCCTGGTAGTAGCGGAAGTGGTCACCGGCCACCCGCACGAACGCCGTCAGCTTGTCAATCGCCTGATCCAGCTTGGTCGGATCGGCCAGTGCCTGTTTGGCCAGCGCCCGGGCCACCAGAAACTCGATGTCCCGTTTGACGAACTCCCGTTGTGTCTTCGTTTCCGCCAGCGCCTCCTGATATGCCTGCAGCGCCTTGGTCAGATTGCCGTTATGTTCGTTGACCCGGGCCAGACGCAGCTTTACGGGCTCGTCGCCCCACCGCACGTCGAGGACATCGTCGGCGGAGATCGTCTGTGCGGCGCCGACCGTCGGCTTCACGGTAATTTCCGTGGCGGTCACTTTCGTCACCTCACCCTTGACGGTCTTCTCCGCACCACGGACGGTCACTTCGTCGATGACCGCCAGCGCCGAGCGCGGCGCCGTCAGCGCCACGGCAACCACCAGGCCCCACCAGACATACCGCTGCATCGCATCACACCTCGCAACTGACGCATGGTTCGCTCGCCCGCGCCGCCACCATCCGGCTTGCGCGACCGACGTATCAGGCTTGATCCCCGCCTTCCGTTTCCTTGCGGCGTTTCGCCGCCGCGCGTCGCGCTTGCAGGATCCGCGCCCGGCGGATCTGTTCTTCGCGGGTCAGCTTTCGCTTCTGGGCACCGGCGCCGGGTGCCGGTTTCGCTCCCTGTCCGCCGGCGGCGGCGTCGCCGGCGGTCTTGCCGCGTTCTGCGGACCGCGTGCCCGCACGTCGTGATCCGGCGGCCTTGCGGCGTGCCGCGAGTTCGTTCGGGGCGGGACTCCGTTTCTTGCCGGGCCGGGCCGAAGCTGCGCCCGCGGCTGCCAACACCGGCGGGGTTTCGGGAACGTGCACCATCCTGCGCGTCGGACGGCGCTGTGGTCGCATCATGAAAAACACCATGATGGCAGCCACGACCACCACCAGCACGCCGCCAACCATCATGCCCAATGAGCTGCCGGAGTCTTCCTTGCGGCCCGAGTCCCGCTGCGACCGTTCTGCGGGCTTCTCCTTCTTGCCCGTCTTCTCCGCGACAGCCTGCCCGGCGTTCGCTCCACCGGAAGCGCCCGGAGCCTGCTCGTTCGTCGCGACGGCCACGACCGGCTTGGGCTTTTCGAGTGGTCGGGGATTCGCGATTCCCAACTCCCGCTGAATCCGCTGGTACAGTCCATCGAACCGAGCCCACCAGGCGTCGGGGACATCGGCCGAAACGACGGCGAACGCCTTGAGCGTCTGCTGAACCTTTTGCAGCTCCGCCTTTCGCTCTTTCGGCGTCGGCTTGGCCAGTGCATAGGCCAAGCGGCACTGATACGTCTTCAGGCGTGCCTGCAGGTACGTCTCCAGATACTTCTCGCGATCCTGGGGCGAACGGTCCAGCAAACGGTACAGCCGGGAGGCAATGCCGTGCCAGCCCCACAGTTCGGCCCCATCGACCTTCGTGCCGTTGACCGCCAGCAGCAGCTTGGTGGCCGTGTCCGCACCGCCGCTTTCACCCCATGCCTGAAGGATCTCCGCTGCCGCGATCTGCACATCGAGGGCCGACTTCTTCTTCGACGCCAGTTCGGCGACGATCTTCAGCGCCGCTTCGAAATCCCCCTCGGCCTGTTTGCACTTCGCCAGTCGCAGCTTGATCGCGGCCGTCCGGCGGTCGTCGAGCTGATCGGGTCGGTCTTTCGCCAACTCCAGAATCGCCTGGTAGCTTTCGGCCGCCCGCTGGTAGTAGGTCTTCGCCTCTTCGGGGGCGTCCTGTGACCCATCGGCCAGCCCGCGGTAGGTTTCGGCCACCCAGAGCAACGTGCCGTACGAATCGCCGGCGTGTTCCCGAATCTGTTCCAGAAACGTCGTCAGCGACCGCTTGACTTTCGCCAGTTCCTCGAGGCGTCCGGTGGCCTTGAGCCGTTCGAGCTGCTTTTTCTGCTCCGCCCCCAACTGCCGGTACAAAACGGTCAGCTCCCCGGCGCTGTTCTCGCGGTCGGCGTACAGCGCCTCCAACCGCTTCATCGCCGCTTCGGCCTGTTCCGTGTCGCCCACACCGATGTAGCACTGCAACAGCGTCTGATAGACGAAGGAAGCGAACTCGGCACTCTTGACGTTTGGTGGCTTCGGCCGTTCGGCGCCTTCCTCCACGGCCACGGCATCGACGACCGAGTGGGGGGGATCCTTGAGCACCTTCAGAGCTTCCGCGTGCCGTCCGGACGTGAGCAGAATCTGCGCCAGACTGACCTTGGCCGAGTACAACTGGGGTGTTCCCGGACGGTTTTCCGGAAGCGACGCTTCCAGCTTGTCGATCCCACGACGCAGGAACTGTTCGGCCAGCTTCGTCCACTCGTTCAGTTGCTCCGGGCGCGGACGTTCCGTTTCCGGCAGGCTGTTGGCGTTCGTGACTGCCTCCAATATGCCTGTCCGGCGGCAATCTGTGCTTCCGCGTAGTGCTTGTCCGAGGATGGAATCTGGCTGAACCACTTTGCGGCTTCGACCGGCCTGTTCTCCTGCGAGTACAAACGGCCGAGCGTCATCCGGGCTTCATTGGCGCGCGGATGGTTCGGCCAGCGGCGGGTGAACTCGTTGCACACCCGGATCAGGTTCTGCAGGTCTACGTCCCGGTCGTCCTCCCGGGATTCGTTGTACGCGCGGGTGTAGGCCGCCACGGCCAGATACGCACAATCCTGAACGATCTTCTCCGCCTTTTCCTTTTCGTCCGGATCGGTTTCCTTGTACGTCCGTGAAACGAACTCCGCCAGGATGGCCGCTTCGTAATACCGCCCCATCAACAGCGAGATCCACGCGAGGTAGTAGCGGGCCTGCTGCATTTCCGACAACGGCGTCTTCTCGTCCGCCAACGACAGGGCCAGCCGCAACAGCCGCGCCGTCTCGTTCAGGACCAGCTTCAGATCCGCCTCGGCCGTTGCGATGGCCTTTTGGTCCCCGCTTTCCTTCGCCTTCTGTAGCGCTTCCCGGCGCTCCGAGACCTTCGCCAGCGATTCCTGAGCCAGCCGGTACGCGGTCCCGAAGTCTTTCGGCTCTTCCGCCCGTCCGTGCAATGCGATGTTCAATTCGCGGATCTTCAGCGTCGACGGATGCTTGTACCGTCCCGGAAAACGGTTGACCTCGCGGGCAACCTCCAAGGCCTGCCGCAGATAGCGTTCCCGTTCCTCGGGCTTGACGTCCTTGCCGCGGGCCAGTCCTTCCAGTGCCCGCACCAGCTCCCAACGAATCCCCAGTCCCGCTTCGGTCCGCGAACGCAGCCGATCCACGCGCTGCAGCCACTCTTCCGCTTCTTTCTTCGCCAGTTCGTACGCCTTGCGGTCCGGATGATTCAAACACACCAGCCGAAAGTGAAGCGCCTGATCCTGTAGGCTTCGCATGCTGGCCGTCTTGCCCGGGTGTTTGAGCAGCTCGTTGTAGATCCCCAGCGCCCGCTGGATGTCTCCCTGCTCTTCGAAGCACTTGCCCTGCCACAGCCGCGCGTACAGGCCTCCGGTCTGCGTGCGGTAGCGCGCGTGGATCTCTTCGAACTGCTTCGCGGCCTCGATCAGCAGGTTGGTGTACTGAACGTCTTGGGGGTCATAGGTTTGTGCTTCCACGTAGGTCGTCAGCGCCAAGTCGACCTGGGCGCGGATATACCGCGTCTCTGCCTGTCGACGCAGCTCGTACTGTTCCTTGTCCTTTTCCTGGTCGATGAACTTCGGAAAAGCTTCCCACGCGGCCTTGTGCTGATCGTGTGCGGTCCTGAAGATCTCCCGGGCCCGCTTGACCGCCTCCCGCGCCTGGTCCCGCAGCTTCTGCTGCTGCTCTTCCGTGTCGGCTGCTTCCGCCTGCCAGATCAGCACGCGCGCCTTGCTCAGCAGCAATCGGCCCAGCTCCGAGTTCGCCTTCCCCGCCAACGGATGGCGCGGATGGCGCTCCACGAACTGCTCCAGAAAACCTTGTGCCCGCTCGATCTGCTCCTTTTGCGCTTCCGGGCTGTGCAGCGAACCGACGCCCTCCAGCAGCGTCATGGCCCGCTCGTAATCCACGACGGCCTTCACGTCCGCCGGCACGTTCGGGTCTTCGGCCAACTGCTCCAGGTACGCCATGGCCATGTCGGCGTAACCGCGCTGCCGCAAACCGCGGAGGAATCCCAGATGGTCTTCCTCCGCCCGCGCCGGAGCGGCCGACCCGCACACCAAGGCGACCCACACCGCAACGCGCCACACCTGTGTCCTGCTGAGTCGAACGTTCATGGATAGCCTCGGTTCGCCGGCCGATTCCACGACAGCCACACGGCACGCCGCATTCGTGCATCCGGTCAGTGCGGCCCGGTCGCCGCTCTCGATACCGCTCGCCGCCGGACACGGTCCTCGCCCCACGGGACGCCAAACATAAATTGCAACGACCGAACCATCGGCTGGCAAGCAATCACCCGGGCCGCGGCCCGGCATCGAACGCGATCACCCGGACGACGTCCGTTCTGCGCCGGCACAATGACCCGTCACGTTCCGTGCCGACGCCGAGCACGTTCGATCGGAACCTTTCGCGGTACGACAATTCGCACGGGATGCGCCCGGACGTCCACGAGCTCTCAGCGCCCCGGGGCAAACGGTGTCACATCCCCGGTCGAACGGCACGTTGAGGGCCGATTGCGACTCCAACCATCGACCGGTACGCTCTCCTGACGTGAGACCGGTTGCGGCCGCCGATGCACGACAGGCCATCGCCGCGTCATGCAGACGCACCCTGAGAACGGCTGCGCCCGCCGACGGCACACATCGCATCCCGCGGCCCGCAAACGAAGAAGCGATCGTGGTCAAGCATAGGTCTGCCCGAGAGCGCTGGCAACTTTTCCGCAGTTCCCGACCGTCCGACATTCTCCAAGGAAGTACGCTCATGCCCGAACCGACGCCCACCCGTTCCCCGTCTCGTCCCGGTCGCAGGCCGTTCGCCAACCGACTGCCCTGCCGCGGTCCGTCTGTACCGTCCCTCGCGGCATCGCTGCTGGTCGCCACACTCGTCTGTCTGCAGGCGGCCGGAGCCGACCGGGACCCTGCACGGTCCGGCAACACCGCCAGGCCGAACATCCTGTTTCTCTTTGCGGACGATCAGTGCTTCCAGACCATCCACGCGCTGAACAACGATGAGGTGCAAACGCCGAACCTGGACTGGCTGGTCCGCAACGGCACGACCTTCACCCACGCCTACAACATGGGTTCCTGGAGCGGCGCCGTCTGCGTCGCCAGCCGAACCATGCTGAACACCGGACGCATGCTGTGGCGGGCCCAGCGGGTATACAAAACCGCCGAAAAGGAACGCGCCGCCGGCCGGTTCTGGTCCGAGATCCTCCGCAAGGCCGGTTACGAAACCTACTTCACGGGCAAATGGCACGTCCCGGCCAACGCCAAAAAGGCCTTCGACCACGCCGAACACATCCGCGGCGGCATGCCCAGACAGACCCCACAGGGATACAACCGCCCGATCGAGGGACAGCCCGATCCCTGGTCTCCGTACGACCCGAAATTCGGCGGCTTCTGGGAAGGCGGCAAGCACTGGAGCGAAGTCGTCCGCGACGACACGCTCGCCTTCCTCGAACACACGCGGACACACGACCGACCGTTCTTCATGTACATCGCCTTCAACGCCGTGCACGATCCGCGGCAATCGCCCAGGGAGTACGTCCAACGCTATCCCTGGCAGCAGATCCGGTTGCCCTCCAACTTTCTCCCGCAGTATCCCTTCGCCGAAGCCATCGGCTGCGGACCGACGCTGCGGGACGAAAGGCTCGCTCCCTTTCCCCGCACCCCCTACGCGGTCAAGGTACACCGCAGCGAGTACTACGCCATCCTCACCCACATGGACGCGCAGATCGGCAGGATTCTCGACGCCCTCCGGGCCTCGCCGCGATACGGGAACACTTACATCGTCTTCACGGCCGACCACGGACTGGCCGTCGGACAGCATGGGCTGTTCGGCAAGCAGAACATGCACGAGCACAGCGTCCGCGTACCGCTGATGATCGTCGGCCCGGACGTTCCCCGGAACAGGCGTATCGACGGCCCGGTCTACCTGCAGGACGTCATGCCCACCACGCTCCAGTGGGCCGGCATCGAACCACCGGAACACGTCGAATTCCGCAGCCTCGTCCCGCTGATCCGCGGCCGGCGAAACCGCAACTACGACCTTGTCTACGGTGCCTACCTCGGTCTGCAGCGGATGATCATCGATGGGGACTACAAGCTGATCGTCTACCCCAAGGTTCCCCGAGTGCGTCTGTTCGACCTGAAGCACGACCCGGACGAAATGCGTGACCTCGCCCAGGATCCCGCATACAAATCCGTGGTAAAGAGGCTGTTCCGGGAACTCCTGAAACTGCAACAGGAGATGGACGACACACTGGACCTGACGACCGCCTTTCCCCACCTCGCCGCAGCCTCCTGACCGGCACGGCATACCCGCGGCGCCGCCGGACAACCTGCGTGCAGACACACGCGAGGACGACACTGCGATGAAAGAAGAAGCGGTCCTGCGACTGGGCGGCGAATTCGAACGCCCGATCGATCTCACCTTCGAAGACCTCTCCCGCTTCCCTCCGGAGGATCAGGTATTCGACGTCAGTCGCCTCGATGCCCGCCGGCAGGGACGCGGCGTTCGACTGGAAGCCCTCCTGCGACACGCGTGCCTCCGGCCGACCGCACGCTACCTCACCGTCCGCGCCACCCGCGATGGCTTCGCGGCCAGCGTGCCCGTGGATGCCGTCGCAAAGCACGCCGTGATCGTCTACGCCCAAGATGAACGACCGCTGACACCCGAACAGGGCGGTCCCTTCCGGCTGCTGATCCCCGACGCGGCGGCCTGCCGCACACGCGAAATCGACGAATGCGCCAACGTCAAATTCGTCGACCACATCGAAGCACGCTCCGAACCCGGCCCCGACACCCGGCCGCAGACACCCGCCGAACACGCCGCTCTGCACGAACGGACCGCTCACGACACGAACGCCGAGACCGGGAACCGCTGATTGTGCCGCCACAGCGTCACTTTCGACCGATGAACACCGCACCCACGGGAACGGCTCCCCATCCCCACCCGCCTCGAGCCGCCTTGGC
>RFHO01000461.1 GCA_003696385.1 Planctomycetota bacterium
AGACGTGGATGTGCCCGGTTTCGACCGTTCGAACGTGGACGGCTTCGCCGTGCGCTCGGGCGATACGGCGGGAGCGACCGAGCTGGAGCCGAAGACGCTGCGGGTGATCGCGCCGGCCGTCCTGCCGGGCCGTCCCGCCGAGGTCGCACTGGATCCCGGAACGGCCATTCCGATCGCCACCGGAGCCCCCTTGCCGCGAGGCGCCGACGCGGTGGTGATGGTGGAGGACACCGAATGGCTCCCAGCGGGCGAGGGAAGCGACGCGGCGGGCGGTCCCGACCAGCGTCCCGCCGCGCGCGGGGCGGAGTCTCGTGAGGGCGGAACGGTCCTGGTGCGGCGGTCGGTGGTGGCGGGGCAACACGTCGCGCCCGCCGGCTCGGACATCGCCTGCGGCGAGACGGTGCTGTTTCCCGGCTGTCGGATCACGTCGCGCGAGATCGGCGTGCTGAGCGCCATCGGGCGGTCGGAGGTGACGGTGTTTCGCCGGCCGCGAGTCGCGATCCTTTCCACGGGGGACGAACTGGTCGCGGCCGGTACCGAGTTGCCGCCCGCACACATCTATGACAGCAACGGACCGATGCTGGCCGCGGCCGTCCGGGAACTGGGCGGCGAGCCGGTGTGCCTGGGTGTGGTTGGCGACGACGCTGCGGCACTGCAGGACCGTTTGCAGGAGGCATTGTCCGTCGGCGACGTGGTGCTTCTGTCGGGGGGAACGTCGAAGGGCGCGGGTGATCTGTGTTTTCGGGCGGTGGAACGGTTGCAGCCGGGTGTGATCGTGCACGGGGTGGCGTTGAAGCCGGGCAAGCCGCTTTGTCTGGCCGCCGCGGGACGAACGCCGGTGGTCGTGCTGCCGGGTTTTCCGACATCGGCGTTGTTCACGTTCCACGAGTTCGTCGCTCCAATGATCCGGGAGCTCGCCGGAACGCTGCCGGAACGTCGCGGAAGGGTCCGGGCCGTGCTGCCGCAGCGCGTGAATTCGGAACGCGGACGCACGGAGTACCTGCTGGTCCACCTGGTCGGGCGGCGGGACGGCTGGGCAGCGTATCCGATGGGCAAGGGCTCGGGGTCGGTGACGACGTTCAGCCGCGCGGACGGATTCGTGACGATTCCGCAGCATACCGAGCGGCTGAACGAGGGTGAGTCGGTGGACGTGCAACTGTTGGGCCGCGACGTCGCACCCGCGGATCTGACGATCATCGGCAGCCACTGTCTGGGACTGGATGTGCTGGTAGACGCGCTGTGGCGCCGGCGGTTGACGACCAAATTGATCGCCGTGGGAAGCCTGGCGGGACTGCGGGCGGCACAGCGCGAGGAATGCGACGTGGCGGGCATCCACCTGCTGCACGAACAAACGATGACCTACAACACACCGTTCCTGACTCCGGGGCTCAAGCTGGTCCCCGGCTATCGAAGGCGGCAGGGAGTGGTGTTTCGCTGTGACGACGACCGGTTGGCGGAGGCGGACGACATCCAAGCCGTGGCCGATCGCGTGCGGCGAGACGGGACACTGCGGTTGGCGAACCGCAACGCCGGAAGCGGTACACGGATCCTGATCGACCGGTTGCTGCAGGGCGTGCGACCTCCCGGCTATGACATGCCTTACCGGTCGCACAATGCGGTGGCGGCGGCCGTGGCACAGGGCCGGGCGGATTGGGCGGTGGCCATCGAGCCGGTGGCGCGGTTGTACGGACTGGCGTTCGTGCCGCTGCGAGAGGAAGATTTCGATTTCGTCGTTCCCGCACGCCGCTGGGAACGGCCGGCCGTGGTGGCGTTTCGGCAACTGTTGTCGGCGGCCGAAGTGCAGCGGCGATTGAGCGAATTGGGGTTTCAACCGCGATGCTTCGCGTCAGCAACGCCTACTTGACGTGGATGGGGCTGTGGCTGGTCGTTCTGGCCGGAGTGCTGGTGTTGCTGCTGCAGGCGCGGCGCCGCGCGCGGGCGGCGGGCCGCACGATGCCGCGGTTGCTGGGAGTCGCTTGGATCGTCTGGCTGAGCCTGCTGACGCTGACATTCTGTGAGCTGGCCTTCGCGCTGATCTACGACACGACGGATTCTTTCAATCAGAGCAACGTTTCCAAGCGGTGGTTCGCCGAGCATGTCGAACCACAACTGCGGACGCTGGTGTTTTCCGACGGAGAGGGGCTTCGGTATCGAGCGGTCCGCGAGTTTCCCAAGGCGACTCCCGGGGCCGCCCACGTGTGTTTCGTGGGCGACAGTTTCACGTTCGGACACGGCGTGGCGGACCTGCGACACCGCTGTTCGGACCAGGTGGCCGTGCTGTGGCCGGAATACTGCCGGGCACCGCTGGTGGTGTCGAACCTGTCCGAACCAGGCAAGGATCTGGTCTGGGTCAACCGGCTCATCGACCACCTGATCGAAGAGGGTTATCGGGTCGATGAGTTCGTCTACGTGCTGTGTCTGAACGACATTGAATCGTTCGATCCGGAGAACTGGAAGGTCTACCAGCGGCTGTCGGAGCTGAACCCGCGGTTCTTTCTGCTGCGCGACACGTATCTGTTGAACTTTCTGTACTTCCGCTGGGTACAGTGGCGCACGCCGGAGATCCGCGACTATTACGGACACGTGCTGCGCTACTACGACGGTCCACCCTGGGAGCAGATGCGGCGACTTCTGGCGGCGACCGCGCGGCGCTGTCGCGAACAGGGCATCACCTTCAGCGTGGTCGTCTTTCCCTTCCTGCACCGGCTCGGTGGGCAGTACCCGTTCGCTGCGGTGCACCGCAAGATCGTCGCTGCCTGTCGGGAAGCCGGGATTCCGGTCGTGGATCTGTTGCCGGAACTGCGGCACCATGCCGGGGAATCGCTGACCGTCGGCCCGTTCGATGCACATCCGAACGAAGTGACGCATCGCCTGGCCGCTGAGGCGATTCTGAAGGCATTCGCGGAGCGATGGTGCGCGCTGGCGCAAGCGAAAACGGCCGAGAGCGGATCGCCGGCGGCCGGCGGCCGTGTCCGTTCCGGCGACCGCTCGGACGCGGGCGGGAACAAATCGCGCGGTGCCGGGCCACGCAAGCCCGCGGGTTCCACTGCCGGGGGCTCGCCGTCCCCGCGGTGACCAGTCGCGGCGGGGACGCGGCGCCGATCCGGGCACGTCCCTGGGCACGGTCAGGTGGGTGCATCGGCCTGGTTGGCAGCCACCGTCAGCACTTCGCGGATGATCTCCAGCCCCTGCTCGGCTTCTTCCCGGGTCAGGTTCAACGCGGGCAACAGCCGAAGAACGGTATCGTGCGTTGCATTGACCAGCAGGCCCCGCTCCATGCACTGGGCAACGACCGGAGCGGCGGGGACGGTCAGCTCGACGCCGACCATCGCGCCACGGATGCGAACCTCTTCGATGATCGGCAGTTCGTCCTTCATCGCCGAGAAGGCCTGTTGGAACAGTTCGGCGTTCTCGACGCACCGCTGCAGCAGGCCTTCTTCCTCGATCGTCTCGACGGTGGCCAGACCGGCCGCCATGGCCAGGGGGTTGCCGCCGAAGGTGCTTGCATGCATGCCCGGGCGGAGGGAGGGCGCCACGGCATCGGAAGCAATCAACGCTCCGCAGGCCACGCCGCCGGCGATTCCCTTCGCCAGAGTGAACATGTCCGGCTGCACGTCGTACTGCTGATAGGCGAACCAGGAACCGGTGCGGCCCATGCCGGTTTGCACCTCGTCGAAAATCAGCAGCAGTCCATGTCGGTCGCACAGCTCCCGCAGCCCCCGGAGGAATTCGGGGTCGGCGGGGTTCACGCCGCCTTCGCCCTGCACCGGCTCCAGCATCACCCCGCAGGTGTGTTCGTCGATCAACTCTTCCACCGCCTGCAGATCGTTGAACGGAGCGTAACGGAAACCGGGCAGCATCGGCCCCAGTCCGGCGTGATACTTGGGCTGCGCGGTGGCCGTGACGGCGCCGAAGGTCCGGCCATGGAAGCTGTTCTCGAAGGTGATGATCACGTACCGCTGTTCCGGAGTGTGCAGGCGGGCGAGCTTGATGGCGGCCTCCACCGCCTCCGCACCGCTGTTGCAGAAGAACGCCTTGCCGAAGCTCCGCGAGCACAGCGCCTCGGCGAAACGCCCCTGCGGCTCGATGTACCACGTGTTCGGCACATGGATCAGGCGGGCCACCTGTTCCTGTACGGCGCGGACGACTCTGGGCGGGCAATGACCGAGAATGTTGCAGCCCCAGCCGGGAAACAGGTCCAGGTAGCGCCGTCCCTCGGCGTCCCAGACCCACGAGCCCTCCCCACGGACCAGGCACACCGGATAGCGCGTGTAATTCGGAACCACGTATTTTTCGAACAGCGAGATCACTTCGGCGCTGCTGGCCACGATGCACTCCTTCTGCAGACGGTCATGGAAAGGGCGGTTCGCCGGGCGCTCCGGACGGCCCGCCGGCACTGCGAACGGCGCCGCTGTTGCCCGGCCGGCGGGTGAGTCGGTGTGGTGTGTCCTTTCGGTCGTGCCACCGGGCCGGGCAGCCGGGACGCTCACGCGGAGGCCGTCGAAGCACGCCGCGGGTGGACGATCTCGGTTCCGATGCCGCGGTCGGAATAGATCTCCAGCAACAACGAATGCGGCAATCGTGCATCGACGATATGCACTTTGCCCACCCCGGCGGCCAAAGCTTCCAAGCCGGCTTCGACCTTGGGAACCATTCCCGACTCGATCACGCCGGCCGCGATCAGTTCACGGCAGGCGTCGGCGTCCACGTGCGAAATCAGCGAGTCCGGATCGTCGCGGTCGGCCAGGATGCCCGGCACGTCGCTGAGGAACACCAGTTTCTCGGCCTGAATCAGTCGCGCCACCGCGGCGGCGGCCGTATCGGCGTTGACGTTGAGCAACCCACCTTCGGGTGTCCGAGCCACCGACGGGATCACCGGAATGTGCTGTCGTGCGAAGGCCTCGGCGATCAGTTCGCGGCGGACGTCGACGACCTGCCCGACATGGCCGAGATCGATCGGCCGGCCTTCGGTGTCGCAGATGTCCAGGCGTTCGCCGATCAGGGCGATCCGTTCGTCGTCCACCAGTGGCAGGGCGAGCCCGCCGAGGCGCTGCAGTTCGGCGGCGATCCGCGGTGCCAGTTCGTCGCGGAGCACGCGGCTGACGATCTGCAATGTGACCTCGTCGGTATAGCGCCGACCGAGCACGAACCGCGGCTGTACGCCCGCCGCCTGCATCGCCCGGCTGATCGCCTTGCCGCCGCCGTGCACGACGATGGGCTTCATGCCGACCGTTTCCATGAACAGCACGTCGGTCAGCACGTTGCGCACGCCTTGTTCGTCGTCCAAGGCACTACCGCCAAGCTTGACGACCACGAAGCGACCGCGGAACCGCCGGATCCACTCCAGCGCTTCCAGCAGCACTCCGGCTTTGGCGATCGCGTCCTGCACGCTGTGGTCCTCGTGATGACGCCGCGCGATCGGCGGCGGGAGGCCGGCGCGGTCCGCGACCGCACCATCCATGAGCCGATCAGGGACCGTTCGGCTGAGGGTTGCGGGTAGAATGCTTCAGGTCGATCGGCGCTCCCCGCCGCATGCGACCGGCAACCCAGCCGGGTCGGTTGGTGTCGCGCCGCCGCCGAAACGATACACTGAAACGCCGTCGAACACGCCTTCGGCCTCGTCGGCGGCGACGGCGTGCATTGCGGGCCGCGGCGTGGTTTCCTGGCTCTGTACTCGCCGTCCCCGCGCACACCGGGCCCGGATTGTAGGATCGTGCCGATCATGACGCCACCCACAGGTTGCGCCTCAACGCCGGCTCGTCGGTTCGGATCGCGCGCGGGCGGTGCCATCCGGATCGCGCGCGGCATGGTCACCGTGGCACTGATGCTGACCCCCAGCGCGGCGGTGCGGGCGGACGAGGGCGGCGGAATGACCGGTGGCAAGCCGGACGCGTCGGACGTCGTGCGATTCTTCGAGACGGACGTGCGGCCGCTGCTCGCCCGGCGTTGCTTCGGATGTCACGGTCCGAAGCGGCAGAAAGGCGGCCTGCGGCTGGACTCACGTGCAGCGGCGCTCCGCGGCGGCGAGTCGGGCCCGGCCATCGTGCCCGGCAAGCCGGACGAAAGTCTGCTGATCGAAGCCGTGCAGTACGCGTTGCTGCAGATGCCGCCGAACGGACGACTGACCGATCGTGAAGTCGCCACGCTGCGGCGCTGGATCGCTCTGGGCGCGCCGTGGCCGAAGTCTTCCACACGGGTCGCCGCACAGATGCGGCAGCGGACCGACTGGTGGAGTTTTCGTCCCGTCGCCGACCCGCCGGTCCCCGACGTTGCCGACACGGCAGCCGCGACCGCGGACCCGGCCGGCCGGGTGTGGTCGGCGCACCCGATCGACCGCTTCGTGCTGCGGCGACTGCGGCAACGCGGGCTCGTTCCCGCGCCGCCGGCCGATCGTCGGACGCTGATCCGCCGGGTGTACTTCGACATGCTGGGGTTGCCGCCCACACAGGCCGAGATCGCTGCGTTTCTGGGCGATCGGCGGCCGGACGCCTGGCCCAGACTGGTCGATCGGCTCCTGGCCGACCCGCGGTACGGCGAACGCTGGGGCCGGCATTGGCTGGATGTCGTGCGGTACGCCGAGTCGGACGGATTCCGTCAGGACGCCTATCGCCCGCATGCCTGGCGGTACCGGGATTACGTGATCCGGAGTTTCAACGCGGACAAGCCGTACGACCGCTTCGTCCAGGAGCAGTTGGCCGGGGACGAACTGGCCCCCGGCGATCCGGAAGCACTGGTTGCTACCGGCTTCCTGCGGCACTATCTGTACGAGTTCAATCAGCGCGACGTGCGCACGCAGTGGAAAGATATTCTGACGAACGTCACGGACGTGACGGCCGACGTCTTTCTCGCGCTGGGTCTGAGCTGCGCACGGTGCCATGATCACAAGTTCGACCCGATTTCACAGGTGGAATACTTCCGCTTCCGCGCGTTCTTCGCTCCACTGCTGCCCCGGGACGACGTCCCGCCCGTGACGCCGGCGGTCCGTGCGCGGCACGCCCAAGCACTGGCTCGGTGGGAGCAGGCTACTGCGTCCGTCCGCCGGCGAATCGACGCGCTGCGGCAACCGTACCTGGAAAAAGCCGCCCGCGAGGCGATCGCGAAGTTCCCCGAAGACATCCAGCAGATCATGGCGAAGCCCGCCGACCGGCGCACGCCGCTGGAGCGGCAATTCGCCTACCTGGTCATGCAGCAGGTCGTGCTGGAGCAGGCCAAGGTCAAGCTGTCTCCGGACGACGAAAAGAAGCTGCAGGCGCTTCAGGCGGCGCTGCAAAAGCACGAACGGCTCAAGCCACCACCGCTGCCGGTGGCGTACAGCGTCAGCGACATCGGTCCGACGGCGCCGCGGGTGGTGATTCCCGGCTCCGAGCAAGCCGTCGAGCCGGGATTCCCGTCCGCCGTGCACGTTCCCGCCGTGCCGATCCGGCCGCCTTTTCCCGGGACGACGGGACGGCGGCTGGCGCTGGCGCGATGGCTGACGCAGCCGGAGCACCCCCTTACGGCCCGCGTGATCGTCAACCGTCTCTGGCAGTATCACTTCGGACGAGGGCTGGTGGAAACGTCCGGCGATTTCGGGCATCTGGGCACACCGCCGTCGCATCCCGAACTGCTGGACTGGCTGACGCGGCGGTTCGTGGAGCACGGTTGGAGCCTGAAGTGGCTGCACCGGCAGATCCTGTGTTCGATGACCTACAGGCAATCGTCGCGACATCCGCACGCGGAGCTGGCCGTGCGGGTCGATCCGGACAACCGGTTGCTGTGGCATTTTGCGGTGCGGCGGCTGGAAGCGGAGCCCGTTCGGGACACCTTGCTGTGGGTCGCGGGCCGGCTGGACGATACCATGTTCGGTCCCTCGGTCGACGCGCGACAGCCGCGCCGTTCCGTCTACACGAAAGTCATCCGCAACACGCGTGATCCGCTGCTGGATGCGTTCGATCAGGCGGACGGTCTGAACAGCGTTGCGCGGCGCAACGTGACCACCACACCGGCGCAGGCGTTGCTGATGCTCAACGGCCGGTGGCTGTTGGAGCGGGCCGGTGAGTTCGCCGCGCGGGTCGAGGCCGACGGCGGTCGGATCGCCGACGGCGCGGGCGATCAGGCGTCGGCGTGGCGGGCGGCGGTGCGGGCGAGCTTCCGCCTGGCGCTGCAGCGCGAGCCGACAGCCGAAGAGGTGGAGTTCGCGGTCGGATATCTCCGCAGGACTCTGCAGTTGTTGCGTGACAAACGACCGCCCGCCGGGCCGTCCGCGAGCGATCCGGAATGGTCCGGTCCGTGGCGTGCGGCCTTGACCGACTGGTGCCACGTGCTGCTGAACAGCAACGAATTCCTGTACGTGGAGTAACGGCGACGGGGCGAAACGGCCGACCGCGCCGTTTCGGGTCCCGCCCGGCGGCCGCGTGGTCCGCGGACGGCGAGCCGACACGCGGAGGAAGCGGGGAACACGCGGGCAAACGGGGAAGGACGGCAGCTCGATGGAGAGCCGTTGGGCGTGGTGGCTCGCCGTGGCCGGCTGGACGGTGCGGGTGGTCATGTTTCCGGTGATCGTGCTGTCCGTGCGCCGGCCGACGACGTGTCTGGCCTGGTTGGCGGTGGTGTTCTTCGAGCCGTGGGTCGGCGCGCCGCTTTACGCGTTGCTGGGAGGTATCCGGCTGGGTCGTCGCCGGCTCGAACAGCGTGTTCGCCTCGCACTGCGATATCATCCCCCCGCCACGAGCACTCAGCAGGCGATCACTGAGGCCGAACGGCGTCTGAAGGCCGATCGGCGCGTGCTGGCAGGGCTGGCGCAGCGGGTGGGTGGGTTGCCACCGGTTTCGGGGAATGCGGTCACGCTGACCGCGGACTCTCAGGCATTCGTCGATCAGCTGATCGCCGACATCGACGCGGCGACCGATCACGCGCATCTGCTGTTTTACATCTACCGCGATGACTATGTCGGCCGGGCCGTTTCCGATGCGTTGATCCGGGCTGCGGCGCGGGGCGTCACGTGTCGCGTGCTGGTCGATGCGGTGGGTGCCCGGCCGATCGCCCGCCGACTGGCTCCGCAGATGCAGCGGCAGGGAGTGCAGGTGGTGTTCGCTCTGCCGGCGAACGTGATCCGCCGGAGGTTCGCCCGGATCGACGTCCGCAATCACCGCAAGATCGCCGTGATCGACGGCCGCATCGGTTACACGGGTTCACAGAACATCGTGGAACCAACCTACGGCCACCGGCGAGCGGGCGAATGGCACGACATCATGGCTCGCATTCGCGGCCCGGCGGTGAACCATCTGCAGCAGATCTTCGTCGAGGACTGGTTCTACGAAACCGGTGAACCGCTGGCCCCCGACGACGCGGTGGGTCAACGTTACTTCCCTGTACCCGAGCAGGCCGGGGAAACCACTTTGCAGGTGATCCCCACCGGCCCCGATCGGCCGACAGAAAACTTTTCGTACCTGATGGTTGAAGCCATCCATCAGGCCAGGCGGCGGGTGGTGGTCACATCGCCGTATTTCGTGCCGGACGAACCGCTGTTTCTGGCGCTCAAGCTGGCCGCCCTGCGCGGTTTGGACGTGCGGATCATCCTGCCCAAAAAAAGCGACCACCCGGTGGTACACGCGGCCGCGATGTTCTACTGTCGGGAACTGTTCAACAGCGGAGTGCGGATCCTGCGGTATCGCGACGGTTTGCTGCACGCCAAGACGTTGACCACCGATGAACGCTTCGGTTTCTTCGGAACGGCCAACTTCGACATCCGCTCGTTCCATCTCAATTTCGAAGTCAACGTGCAGACGTTCGATCCGGACTTGATCCACCAACTGCTGGCGTTGCAGGAAGACTACATCCGCCGCTGCGACGAAATGACCGCTCTGGTCTGGCACCGCCGTCCGCGATGGAAGTACCTCGCCGAGGAATGCGCCAAGTTGCTCAGCCCGCTGCTGTGACCGGCACGCGCCGCGGGCGACGGCCGTTGGACGCCGCCGCCCGGCAATGCGATCATGCACACGGTGGCGTCCTTCCGCCGTGTCCCGGAGGCGACCCTCCCGCGGGACGGCCGGAGGCGACAGGGCGACTTCCCGTGTCTCCAAGGAAATTTCGTGCGCGCAATGCCCGATCTGGTGCGACGTGAACTGGTCGAGACCTGCCGGACGCTGGTGGTGAAGGTGGGCAGCAATGTACTCACCGGCGACGACGGTCGGATCGAGCAATCACGGATCGAAGCGCTGGCCGCACAGGTTGCGCGGATCCAGGCCACCGGGCGGCACGTGATCATCGTCTCCAGCGGAGCGGTGGCCGCGGGGATGGAAGTGATGGGGCTGGATGAACGGCCGGCGGACCTGCCGCACCTGCAGGCCACGGCTGCGATTGGACAGGCCCGTCTGATCGCCCGCTACGAACGGGCGTTGCAGACGCACGGGGTCCACGCGGCGCAGCTTCTGCTCACCGCCGGGGATCTGGAATCACGTCCGCGATACCTGAATGTCCGCAACACGGTCAACACGCTGTTCGAATACCACGTGATTCCGGTGGTCAACGAGAACGACACGGTCAGCACCGAAGAAATCCAGTTCGGCGACAACGACCAGCTTGCGGCGCTGATGGCCAACCTCGTGCCTTCGCCGCTGCTGGTGATCCTGACCAGCGTCGACGGCCTGTACGACGGGGACCCGCACGCTCCGGGCAGCCGGCGGATCGACGTGGTGGACCGCTGGTCGGACGAGCTGTTGAGGCTGGTTCACGACACCAAGACCAGGCACGGAACGGGGGGGATGGCGTCGAAATTGCGAGCCATCCGGGCCGCGACGGCCGTCGGCGAATCGGTCATCCTGTGCAGCGGTCTGGAACCGAACGTGCTGGACCGCGTGATGGCCGGAGATGCGGTCGGAACGCTGTTTCTGGCGCAGGGCGCCGCCGTTCCCGCGTGGAAGCGGTGGATCGGCTACAGCGCGCGGTGCCGGGGGCGGATCGTCGTGGACGCCGGAGCGTGCCGGGCCCTGTGTCGCGACGGCCGCTCGCTGCTCCCCATTGGGATCACCCGTGTGGAAGGGCGATTCGAACGCGGTGACGTGATCGCGGTGTGCGGGCCCGACGGCGGGGAGTTCGCTCGCGGCCTGACGAACTACGGCTCCGAAGACCTCAAACGTCTCGCCGGGAAACGTACGTCCGCGATCGCCGAAGAACTCGGCAACATGCCGTACGTCGAAGCCATTCATCGCGACAATCTGGTGATCACGCGGATGCCACCGGAAACACTGTGGCAACAGGCGGCCGGTTGATCCACCAGGGCACCTGGCAAGCGTCCGAAAGCGGCAATGTCCCGGTGATCGTCGTCATCGACAACTACGACAGCTTCGTGCACAACCTGGCCCGGTATCTGACCGAACTGGGGCAGGCGGTCGAGGTCGTGCGCAATGATTCGGTGGACGTCTCCGGGCTGCGGGCCCGCCGGCCGAAGGCGATCGTGCTGTCGCCGGGGCCGTGCACACCGGCGGAGGCCGGCGTGTGTGTGGACGCGGTGCGGGAGCTGGGGCCCTCCGTGCCGATCCTCGGCGTGTGTCTGGGACACCAGTGCATCGGCGCGGCCTTCGGCGGACGTATCGACCGGGCTCGGCGCCCGCTGCACGGCCAGGCATCGCTGATCCATTTTCGCGACGGAGCGCCGCTGTTCGCCGGGCTGCCGAATCCGTTCCCCGCGGGACGCTATCACTCACTGATCGTCTCCGAAGAGGACTGGCCGGCGGAACTGCAGATCGACGCCCGGTCCGAAGACGGCGTCGTGATGGCGTTGACACACCGGCGGTGGCGGATCGCCGGAGTGCAGTTCCATCCGGAATCGGTCCTCACGCCCCACGGGTACCGGGTGCTGGAGAACTTTCTGCGGTGGGCCGGCGTGGCACTCGACGAAAACCGGGCACAGCCTCGGGAACGGCTGCCACAGGCCGTCGTCGGCGAAGCGGACAGCTTCTTTGCGCGGCCCGTCGAGTGGGAGGCCCGCTCACGTCCCTTGCACTGGTAGTGGACCAGTACGGGCGGTACCGTGTCCGGGGGCTCAACGCCACCGACGTGTCTGCGCCGCAGGGCGCACAGTGCCGATCCCTTCACACCCCGTGCATGTCCTGTCCGAGTTTCCTCCGACGCCCGGAGCTCGGCGGCGGCCTGAAGCCCGGACGATCCTTTCACGACGGCGGCCGATCCGCCGGTCCGGGACGCCCGGACACGTCCTGGTCTGGTCGGCGGCGCATTCAGCGAGTTGGTCGCGATGGCAATGCGAGGTTTTCCACGCCGATCGAATCCCCGGCTGTTCGACACCGTGACGGCGATCGTGCGGCTGCTGGCCGTCTGGGCGGCAATATCGTCGGCGTCGGATCCATGCCGTGCCGCGGGACTGACCGCGGAGTTGAACGGGCTGACGCCGTACCTGCGCAGCGGCGGGCCGGTCGTTCTGGACTGGACGCTGATCTGGGACGAAGGAACAGTGTGGACCGGCGTGGTGGAGTTGTCGGTCGATGCGTACGGCGCCGTCGTGGGTGTTTTCCGGTCACACGAACTGGTGCTGCAGCCCGGGCGGCAGAATGTGAAGTTGTGGATCCCCTCCATCGAAGTTCCCTATGGCCAGTTCGTGCAGGTCGGCGTCCGAGCACGATTCGTCGATCGCGACGGGAACGTCGCGCTGGAGGGCGTTTTCCAGCGGCGGATCCCCACCGTACCGCACCACGCGTTCGTGGTGACGGTCGTCGGCGACGCCACGTCGTCGGAGCTGACCACGGTGTTCGATTTTCGGCCGGCGCTGCGTCCTTCCGATCTGCTGCGTCATCCGGCCGGCGGCGGCGCCGCTGCGGCCGTGCAGTTCGAGACGGTCGATCCCCGCAGGTTTCCGGCGGCACCGGTGCTGCTGACAGGCAGCGACATCGTGGTCGTTCCCGCGCCGGCATACGGTGCATTGGCGGAGCGCCGTTGGGCTGCTCTGGATCAATGGGTGCGCGCCGGCGGTGCGGCATTGCTCATCGTGGATCCCACCAGGGAGGACTTCGAGCCGGACCGGCTGAGGGCATTGCTGGATGCAGAGGGCGTCCGGCTGCCGGCGGTCGATCGCGGAACGCTGCCGCAGGCGGAACGGGAAGGCGGGAACCGGAACGAATCCGAAGCCGTCGGTGTGGCCGTGTGTCTGCGACGCGGTTTCGGGCGTCTGGTTGTGGTCTTCGGCCCCGGCGATGCGTGGAGCTGGAAAGACCTCATCGAGGAAGTCGCGTACCTCTGGCGGTTGGTGGATCTTCCCCGAACGCCGCGGGTGCGGGAGCTGCCGAAGCCGACGGCCGGCGACCGCGAAGCGCCGGACACAAGCGACGAACGGACGGGCGCTTCGGAGCGGACGGCGATCATGCGATCCTGGCAACGGATCGCCCCCCGCATCCACGCCCGAACGCGGTATACGTCGGCTCTGGTGTCGGCGTCGCCGGAGCCCATCGAAAACGTCGTCGAAGCCACCGTGAGCAGCCTGCCGAGCTTTCCGACCTCGTGGTTGGTGGGAATCGGGCTGGCCTTCGTGCTGTGGATCGGGCCGTGCGAATACCTGCTGACGCGGCGTGGCATGCGGCGATGGGTGCGGTGGACGTTTCCGGCCATGAGCCTGTTGGCGACGACGGCGATCGTTGGGCTGGCGCGTGGTTACTTCCGGGACACGCTTCCGGAAGTGCACTGGGTGATCACGGACATCGACGAAACGGGCCGGGTCGCGCGGACGAACGAGCTGTCCGCCTATTTCCCGCTGCGTACGACGGTGCGGCGGCGGGAGGTGGCCGGCGAGTTGTTGTCGCCGCCGCGCGACATCTCCAGCGTGCAGTTCCCATTCATGCCCCCTTGGCGGCGGCCGAAGGCTCAGGCGCCGCCGGTGACCATGGGCCGATTCCCGCTCCGGTACGCTCAGGAATTCACACTCCGGCAATGGTCGCCCGCGGGACAGCGGCGGCTCGCGTTGGGCCGGCTGGGGCCGATCGATTCCGGTCCGTCGGAGTCATCGTCGGCCGCGGTCCGCCGCCGGCGGCAGACCGAAGCATTGCTGGAGCGGGTGCTGGTCGTGGTCAATGGGATCGACGGGAAGCTCGTCTCACGCGCGATGAACGACGAAGCGGCCGCCGCCCGCCTGATCCGCCTGGTCCGTTCGCAGTTGCCCGAAGCCCGCTGTGCAGTGGTGACGGATCGGCAGCGTGTCGTCACGTTGTTCGGCCGCGACGCGGGTTCCTGGTTCGCCGCATTCGGCGGACAGAACCGGTGGCGTGGGCCGCGGTTGTCGAACCTCGCGCTGACCGCGGAAGAATACCGTCGCGAGCAGGCGCTGAGCAAATTCCGGCTGTTTTCCCGCTGCATCCTGCCCGCAGACGTCGTGTCCGGCGGACCAATGCGCTGGATCAGTCCGTGCGGAAGTCTCACGCTGGAGGACATGTCGCCGCTGGTCGACGACGCCGGCCGAGTCGCCCTCTCGATCGTCGTCTTCGAAGGCCGGGACGACCCGGCGGGCCGACGGGCAGACGTGGTCTGGACTTTCCGCCGGGTGTACCAGCGGCAGTCGATCCGGTAGCCGGCAGAAGTCCCCGCCCGCGGTCGATGCGGCGCGGGCAGCAGGCCTCCGATGACGCACCGGGGCGACGGAGCCTTACGCATTCGAAGGACGAAATCGAGCATGGCGTCGAACGATAAGGGCGACAATGTGCCTGCCAGGCGAACTCCGCCGAAACGCGGCCACGGCATCCCGGCAACCGATTCGGACGGTCCCGCCGCGCTGGCGGAAAACGAACCGGCAACGGCCGACGTCGACACGGGTGGTCCCGCCGGCGCCGGGGAGGAAGGCCCCGCCCCCGACCGCTCGAGCCGCGACGATCGTTCCGACGCCGCGGACTGGATGGTCGACCTGCGCGGGCTGCACGTGTGGTTCGGCAAGCTGCATGCGGTGCGCGGCATCGACCTGCGGATCCCGCGAGGGGAAATCTTCGGCTTCATCGGCCCGAACGGAGCGGGTAAGACGACGACGATCAAGGTGCTGGCCACGCTCATCCCGGAGTTCGTTGCAACGCGGGCTCGCGTCGGCGGTGTGCCGCTGGCGGTGGATCCGCAGCGGGTGCGGATGATGATCGGGTATGTGCCGGACGAGTTCGGGCTGTACCGCGGGCTCACCGTGCGGCAGTATCTGGAGTTCTTTGCCGCGGCGTACTTCCTGCCGGCGCGGACGCGGGCGGCGGTGATCGACGACGTGCTGCAGTTGACGGATCTGACGGGCAAGGCGGACAGTCCCGTCGACGGCCTGTCACGCGGGATGAAGCAGCGGCTCAGCGTGGCGCGCGTGCTGCTGCACGACCCGGAACTGCTGCTTCTGGATGAGCCGGCCAGCGGGTTGGATCCCCGGGCTCGGATCGAGATGCGGGAGCTGCTGAAGGCGCTGCACCAGATGGGCAAGACGATCCTGATCTCCAGCCACATCCTGCACGAGCTGTCGCAGCTTTGTACGCAGATCGGCGTGATCGAAGCGGGGCGGATGGTCGCCAGCGGGCCGCTTTCGGAGATCTACCGGCGGTTGAACATGCAGCGGGTCGTTCAGGTCCAGATCACCAATCTCGACGACGGAATGGTGCAGCGGATCCGGACGCTGCCCGGGGTTGCGGGCGTGCAGCGGATGGTCGACCAGTTGACGCTGGAGGTGCGGGAGGACGTCACGGCGCTGGAGGACCTGTTGGATGCGCTGCGTTCGGTGGGTGCGCGGATCCGGGCATTTCAGCCGGAGCAGTTGGACATGGAAACGGTGTTCATGCGACTGACGGAGGGGCAGGTGGCATGAAGCGCCCACTGGCCGGACGCGCCGTTCTCCCTGTGGTCCGCCGGGAGTCGCTGGAGCAGTCGGGCAGAGCGTTTCCCTACATCGCCCGATCCGTGACGGCGGCCATCGCCTTCGGATGGCTCACCCTGTACCTCTCGACCCAGAGCGGCAACTGGCAGGGTCTGATCGGATCCGGACTGATGCTGTGGCCGCCGGTGGCCCGGACGTTGTTCGTCGGGATGGTGGTCGTGGAGCTGCTGCAAACGGTGACGGCGTTCGTGGAAGAGAGGCAGCAGCGAACATTGCCGCTGCTTCTGGTGACGCCGCTATCGCCCCTGCGGCTGGTTTGCGAAAAACTGCTCGCCCGGTCGCTCGCCGCGGCGTCGCTGGCACTGGCCGTGCTGCCGGCGATGGCGGTGGCTTTCAGCATGGGAGGTCTGGATCTGCGCGTCGTGGCCGGAGGCCTGTTGGGCACGTTCGCCGTGGCCTTGGCGGTCGGCGTGATCGGGATCACATGCTCGACCTGCTTCCGCGGAACACTGGCGGCGCTGGTCGTCAGTACGATGCTCATATTGAGCCTGACGATGACCGTGCTGCGCCCGCTGTATGAACTGGCCTGGTTGACCTGGACCCCGGGGGTGGCGTTGCCGGGAGGGATGCGAACGGCCGGGGGCTTGCTGCGCATTCTCGTCAATCTGGCGCCGGCTGCGGTTTGCGAAGCGGTGGTGATCGGGGTGTGCCTGTGGCTGGCGGCGAAACGTCTGCGCCGTGTGGAACGCGTCGCCGGCACGGGGCTGTTGGCACGTCTGTTCGAGCGGCTCGATGCCTGGTTCGACCGGGTGAACGACCGGGTGACCGGCGGTGTGGTGTTGGTATCCGACGAAGAGCCGGGGGCGGATCCGATCCGCTGGCTGGATGCGCGGGTGCGGCTGGTCGGGCGGGTGCGGCACGTGGTGCGGATCGTGCTGCTGCTGGAGATACCGGTCGTGTTGGCGGCTCTGGCGAGTGCCGCGAATCTGGTCGAAGAGGATGCATTCCTGGCGATCTTCTCGGCCGTCTGGCTGGCGACCTGTCTGCTGACCATCCAGCAGGCGTCGGACGTGATCCACAGCGAGCGGGAGCGCGGCACGCTGGATTTGCTGCGCGTGCTGCCACGTCCGGGACGGGAGATTCTGGTGGCGAAATGGGCCGCCGCGCGGCGGCCCATCGTGTGTGCCGCGCTGCCCGCCGCGACGCTGATTACCCTGCCGGTCGCGATGGCGCCGAGGTTGCCGACGCGCCTGTGGATCCAGTGGCTGCTGGCATCGATCGCGGCGGCGGCGATGCTGTACACGCTGGCATGGATCGCGCTGTGGCGATCCCTGCAATGCCCGCACCGCTGGCGGACGTACGTGGATACGGCTGTCGTCTTCACGCTGGTGCTGATGTACGCGTACGCGATCAGCGAGTCGGTGGCGGGGCGGATCGGTTCCCCGGAAATCAACCTGCCGATTACGGCATTCGGCGTACTGGCCCGGCAGTGGATGTTGCCGGGGTATCTGCTGGTCGATCCGCAGCTCGGCGGGCCGGCATGGATGGGCCGATGGCGATCTTTCGCCGTGCGCTCGTGGAGGTTCGGCCCGATGGCCGAGGTGTCGTACGTGTCAGCGGTGGCCGCGGCGATCGCGGGGGCAGGCGCTCTGTTTGCAGCCGGTTTCCTGCTGCGGTGGTTCGTTCTTCGCCGCGCGGATGCGTTGCTGGGGCGATTGCCGCCGTTGGGCCCACAGACATCACTCGTGCTTGCAATGGCGCTCCGGCAGGGAGACGATGCGCCCTCCGAAGGCGATCGCGTTTCGATACGCGGAACGCCACGTCCGCAAACGCCGAGGAAATGAGCCGTTCCATGACCGACACAGAAGAGCCTTTCAACGAAGATTCGAGTGCTTCCGCGGAAGGCGCCGCGGTGCCGGCGTCGCCGGAGGACGACGCGTGGACGTTCGAACGAGCGTTTGAGCGACTCGAGGAAATCGTCGAGCAGCTCGAGCACGGTGCCGCCGGCCTGGAGGAGAGTCTGCGGTTGTTCGAGGAGGGCATGCGGCTGCTGCGTCTGTGCTACCAGCGGCTGGAAGCGGCTGAGCAGCGGATTGAAATCCTCGCGGGTCTGGACGACGAGGGCCGACCGTTGACCGTGCCGTTCGACGCCTCGGCCACCGCGGAGCTGCAGAAAGCGGGACGACGGTCGGGAACCGCGCCACAGGCACCGGATGACGCGACGGCGACGCCTTCGGCAGAACGTCCGGCATCATCCCGACGCAGCGGCTCAGGCCGAGCGCGCAAGCGGCGCCGCTCGGCGAACCCGGAGAGCGGTGAGGATTGAGTGCTCCGGCGCGCTGCCCCTCCCACGCATGGCGGAGCTCGATGCTCAGCCGCCGTGGCCGAATCGGTCTGGACGCAGCCGCGGAAGGGTGCTATTGATCCGCCTCCCCTCGTGGAAAGGCCGCCAGACCGACCTCGTGCCGGCGTCCTTCCGGGGCCCATGCCCACCCGGCGGGGATGCTCGTGCACGACGGCCATTGGCCCGTCAGCCGCATCGCGTCGAGCCAGGATCGGCATGGCGGCCCCTCCAACGACACCTCTGGCGTGCTGCGCACGCCGTCGTCCCACCATCCCTCGCCATTCCCTGCTCCTTCCCCCCACACGGATGCTTGGCCGGCGAAGGCCACACGGAGCGTGGCCCGCCGCCCGGATGAAGAGGCCCCGGTCGTTCGGACAAGGATGTTGAGAAACAAGGAAACCCGGAATGAGTCGTTTTCACCAGGAGGTTGCCAGCGGGCAGCGGTTCGAGTTCGGTCGGAACTGGCAGCGGTTCCTGAAGCGATTGAATGGCCAGCGGATCCGCATCGCCGCTCGATCACTGCAGCGGCGACTGGGCGTTTCGTCGCTGGCCGGCACGTCGTTTCTCGACGCCGGTTGCGGTAGCGGGCTGTTTTCTCTGGCGGCGCGGCAACTGGGGGCCTTCGTCACGTCGTTCGACTACGACCCGCACAGCGTCGCCTGCACCATGGCCCTGCGGCACCGGTTCTTCCCGAACGATCCGGGCTGGGAAGTTCACCAGGGTTCCGTCCTCGATCGCGAGTTCCTCAAATCGCTCGGCCGTTACGACGTCGTCTATTCCTGGGGGGTGCTGCACCACACCGGCGCCATGTGGGAAGCGATGGATTCCGTCACGTTGCCCGTGAAACCCAGCGGTCGCTTGTTCATCGCGATCTACAACGACCAGGGCTGGCAAAGCCGCGCGTGGCGGCACCTGAAGCGGGCGTACTGCCGGTTGCCGCGCGGCCTGAAGTTGCCGTTTCTGCTGGCGGTCAACGCGCCGATCCAGTCGGCGATCTTTCTGCGCAGCCTGTTGCTGCTGCAGCCGCACCGCTACGTGTTGAAGCGGCTGTTGTACCGCAACAACCGGGGCATGAGCTGGTGGCACGATCTGGTCGACTGGATGGGGGGATATCCGTTCGAGGTGGCGACACCGGAAGCGGTGATCCGCTTTTACCGGGAACGGGGCTACATCGTGGACAACTTCTGGACGGTGCGAAACCGGCAGGGTTGCAATGAGTTCGTCTTCCGCAACCTGTCGCACGTCCTGTTGGGGAACGTGGCCGAGCGGACCGTGGTCCGGGAAGCGGACGAGCCCGGACAGGAAGCCGTCGCACCGCTTCGCGGCGTTCAGACGCACCACAGCCTGACCGCGCAGGGCGATCGACGCGGCGCCGCCTGACGAGGAATCGAGACGATGCCGAATCGCCGAACGCAACCGGACGCACAGCGGCTGCGGGTGATCTACGTGATGGGCGCCGGGCGCAGCGGCTCCACGGTTCTCAGCGCACTGCTGGGAGCGCATCCGCAAGTGATCGGTGTGGGCGAACTGGAACAGTATCTTTTGCCTCACCAAGGCGGGCTCGACGGCCAATTGTGCTCGTGCCGCCGATGGCATTTGCAGTGTCCGTTCTGGAGGGAGGTGTTCGACCGCTGGCAAAGCGCCGGACATGGAGTGGATCCGCAAACGTTCGTTGCGTGGCAGGCCCGCTACTCCGATTTCCGTGGACTCGGTCACCTACGATGGCTGCGGCTCATCGGCAACGGCGTCCGGTGCTCCGCGTCGTTCGAACGCTACCTCGCCGCGACGGAGGCGCTGTTGCGGGCGATTGCGGAAACGGCCGGCCGTTCGGTGATCGTCGATTCTTCGAAGAACCCTCTGCGGGCTCTGTTACTGGGTCGGATTTCCGATCTGGACGTGCGCGTCGTGCACGCGGTCCGTGACGGCCGCGCCGTGGCGTGGTCGCGGAAGAAAACGTACCGCAAGGACGAGCTGTCCGGTGTCCAGCGGGAGTTCCGTTCGCTGCCGGCCTGGTACACCGCAACCCATTGGTCGCTTGTGAACGCGATTGCGTCGCTGGTGCGGCGGCGCTTCGCCGACCATGCCGCTCTGATCCGCTACGAGGATCTCGTGACGGAGCCGGAAGCGACGTTGGAGCGGCTTGGCCAATCCGTGGGGCTCGACATGCGGCCGGTAATCGACGACGTCCGGCACGGTCGCGAGATCCCCGTGGGACACATGATCGCCGGCAATCGGCTGCGGATGAGCGGCGTGATCCGTGTGCGGGCAGACACCGAATGGATCCGCAAACTCCCCGCACGGGACCGCCGGACGTGCTGGATCATCGCCGGGTGGCTGTTGAAACGGTACGGATACACGCGGCAGGGCGAATGCACGCGACGGGGACCATGCGCGCCACAGGGCACGTCCGCACGGCGGGCCGCATGAACGCTGCTGCGGTGTCCCGCTGTCATCGACTGCGAAATCGGAGGCCTCGGAACATGCCGACGAAGTCTTTTCTCCAACACCGGGGGCTGCAACGCGGACGATGGGTCGTGCTCGCGGCGGCGTTGGTCGCCTCGGGATGCCAGTTTGGGAAATACACCGCGGAGCTGAAAACCGGACACTTGCTGCCGCGGTTGCAGTTGCACAAGCTGCCTCCGCAGTGGGAACCGCCCGTCGAATCCGGACCGGCCGCGGATGCGTCGGCGGAGACCGCCGACACGTCAATGGCGTCGGGGGCGACCCGCACGGACCGGTGATCGCCTGCCATACCGCGGGCGGACCACGAACGGTGGCCGCGTGCTGGATACGGCGAGGATGCGGTCAACTCGGACGGTCCGTCTGACACCGGCCGCTGATCGAATGGGCCTTCCGCCTCGTGAAGTCGCGCTCGGGACACGCATCGGCCGAACCCTTCGAACATGCGTGCGTCCGGGCTCGTCGCCTCGGCCGAACCGCAAGGACACCATCGCCATGAAACACGAAATGGTGATGCCGCCCTGCCGCATCGTGACATGCTGGCTGGCATTGGGCCTGATCGCGGCGGTGTGCGGGGTGGGATGCCAGTTGCCGGAGAACGGGCGGTTTGCGCGGTGGTCTCCGCCCAAACGCCTGCGCGCGATGCAGCAGTCGCGGGATCCCGCGGGGACGACCGCGGAGAACACGTACCTTCGAGATCCCCATACGGCACCGCCCGAATCCCGAACGGACGGAATGACCGACATCGAGCGGCCTTCGTCCAGCGAAGTGACGCCACGTGTCCATGATTCGGAAGACGGCTGGCGCCGCTATTCTCCGGCCGAACCCGTCGGAGGGAGCCAGCGGGGCCCTGGGAATCCAACCATCGGTGAGCCTGCGCCCACCGGAGCCGGGGTCATCCGGGACACGAGCGTTTCACGGAGTGCGACACGACAATCCGCGGAAACGGTGTCCTCGATTCCAGAGGACGAGATGCGTTCCACTGCATCCGTGGCCGTGGCCGGCCCGCAGACGCTGGACGCTTTCGGACCGTCAACCACGGGCGCATCGGCGACGGTGGGCACGGAGCCGGCCGGGCTGCCGTTGCGAATGCCGTTGCCGACGACAGAATGATCCGCTGGGCTGGTTGCGTTCGGGGCCGCTCGTGTTGCGGAAGAGGAAGGAAAGCCGGCGCAATGGGGTGTGGACGTCTCCGAATCCTCGTTCTGGTCGTGAGCGTGATGTGGGCGAGTTGGTGCTCGTCTGGCTGTCGGACGGCACCGGAAACCGGCCGCAAGCAGCTTGTGCTGATTCCGGAAGAACAAGAGATCGCGATGGGCGAATTGGCGTATCGCGACATCCTGGCGAATACTCCGGAGAGCAAGGATGAACAGTTGCGGCGCATCGTACAGCGGGTTGGCGAGCGAATCGCCGCCGTGGCCGGGCGGCCGGACTACCGGTGGGAGTTCCATCTGCTCTCGGTGCCGGAGCCGAACGCATTCTGTCTGCCCGGCGGGAAGATCGCGGTCTTCGAAGGGATTCTGCCGGTTTGCGAAAACGAAGCGGGCCTGGCGGCCGTTCTCTCACACGAAGTCGCCCATGCACTGGCGCGGCACGGCGGTGAGCGGATGAGTCAGGGATTGGTGGTTTCGGCCGTGGAACTCGGGCTGAAGTGGGGTCTGAAGGACCGGGACGCCGTCGCCCGGGAGCGAATCTTGCAGGCATACGGCATCGCATCGAAGTACGGCGTGCTGCTGCCCTACAGCCGCAAGCACGAGCTGGAGGCGGACGCGATCGGGCTGCGGCTGATGGCGCGTGCCGGTTATGACCCGCACGAGGCGGTGCGGCTGTGGCAACGGTTCGCCGACTTCAACCGCGGACAACGAATTCCGGAGTTCTTCTCGACACATCCGTCGGACACCCACCGCGCACGGGCTCTGGCGGAGTTGATGCCCGAAGCGGAGCGCTTGTATGCGGCCGCTGAACGGCGAATGGGAACGGGCCAGCGGTTGTCCGTTGGGACAGAACGGGCGCAGTCGGTCGAACAGCCGCAACCCGCCGGTTCCGGGACACAGCCGGGGAGGAACCGTTGAGCAGTCGTTGGGAACAGGAACTGCAAACGGCCGTCGAGGCCGTCGTCGCTGCCGCAGCCGTGTGCCGGCTGGTTCAATCGGAACTGGCTTCAACGGCGCTTGAGAAGAACGACCGCAGCCCGGTGACCGTGGCGGACTTCGCCGCCCAAGCACTGATCTGCCGGGCGCTGCGCTCCGCGTTTCCGCAGGATCCGATCATCGCCGAAGAGGATGCCGCCGACCTCGGCGACCCGGCCAACGCACCGTTCGCCGAGCGGATCGTGGAATTCGTGCGGCGGGCGGGCGTGGCCGCCGATCTGGACGATGTCCGGCAATGGATCGACCTGGGGGACGCCGCGCGGTCCACCGGCCGCGTGTGGGCGCTGGATCCGGTCGACGGAACGAAGGGATTCCTCCGCGGCGAGCAATATGCGGTGGCCCTGGGACTGATCGTCGATGGCCGGCTGCGGGTGGCGGTTCTGGCCTGTCCGAATCTGCCGGAGCGACTCGCCACAGAAAAGGCCGCCGCCGGCCGGCTGTTCGGCGCGACCGAAGACGGCCCGGCCTGGACAGCCCCTCTGTCCGCTCCGCGGCGGCGCGCTACAATCCGTGTCAGCTCGACGCCCCGGCCGCAGGACGCCCGGTTCTGCGAGTCGGTCGAATCGGGGCATTCGTCACATGAACTGGCGGCGCGGATCGCACGGCTGCTGGGCATCACCCGGCCGCCGGTCCGATTGGACAGTCAGGCGAAGTATGCCGTGGTGGCACGGGGCGAAGCCGACATCTATCTGCGCTTGCCGGTACGGCGGGATTATCGCGAAAAGATCTGGGATCATGCCGCCGGCACGTTGATCGTCGAGCGGGCGGGTGGCCGCGTCAGTGACGTCGAGGGGCGACCGCTCGATTTTTCCCGCGGCCCACGGCTGGACGGCAATCGCGGCGTCGTGGTCACCAATGGGGCATTGCACGATGCGGTGATCACGGCCGTTCGTCGCGTGATGAGGGAATCGCACAGCGGATGACGTGGCAGATTCTGACCACGCTGGCCGTGCTGCTGCTCGTCACGCTGGCGCTGTGTCTGCTGAACGTCGGTCCGGACATGGTGCTGCTGGGCGGACTGACGATTCTGATGGTCGCCGGCATCGTGGACCCGCAGCATGCGCTGGCGGGTTTCGGCAACGAAGGGCTGATCACCGTTGCGGTGCTGTATGCGGTCGCCGAAGGACTGCGGCAGACCGGCGGCATCGATTTCCTCGGCGGTCTGTTGCTGGGAAAACCGAAGAACCTCCGGCACGCGCAGCTTCGCGTCATGCTGCCGGCGGCACTGGCCAGCGCGTTCCTGAACAACACACCGGTGCTGGCGATGCTGATGCCGGTGGTGATCGACTGGGCACGGCGGATCCGGCTTTCGGTCTCGCACGTTCTTCTGCCGCTGAGCTATGCGACCATTCTCGGCGGGATGTGTACGTTGATCGGCACCAGTACGACACTGGTGCTCAACGGCGAGCTCATCAAGCTGGAGAACGGGCGTGGGCTGGGTCTGTTCGAAATCGGGCAGGTGGGACTGCCCTGCGCCGCGGTGGGGCTGCTGTTTCTGCTGGCCGCATCGCCGAAGTTGATTCCCGAGCGCAAACCGGCATTCACGCCGTTGGACGATCCCCGCGAATTCACCGTGGAAATGATCGTCGAACCGAACAGCTCGTTGCCCGGCAAGACGATCGAAGCGGCCGGGCTGCGACACCTGCCGGGGATGTTCCTGGTGGAAATCGAACGCCGCGGGGAGATCCTGGCGGCGGTGGCTCCGGACGAAAAGCTGCAGGCGAACGATCGGCTGGTGTTCGTGGGGATCGTGGACTCCGTGGTGGATCTGCGGCGGATCCCCGGCCTGCGACCGGCGGAAGACCACCAGTTTTCGCTGCAGGAGGAGCGGGGGAATCGGATTCTGATCGAGGCGGTGGTCTCGACGTCCTGTCCGTTTCTGGGCATGACGATCCGCGACGCGCGCTTCCGCAGTCACTACAACGCCGCGGTGCTTGCCGTCGCCCGCGACGGCCGCCGGATCAGCGGCAAGATCGGGGACATCCGGCTGCGCGCAGGGGACACGCTGTTGCTGGAAGCAACCCCGACCTTTCTGAAGCAGCAGCGGCATTCACGGGACTTCTTCCTGGTGAGCGAAGTGGCCAATTCGGAGTCGGTCCGGCACGAGAAGGCCTGGGTGGCCCGATTGATCCTGGCGGCCATGGTCGTGGCCGTGGCGACGGAGCTGCTGCCGATGCTCCAGGCGGCGTTGATCGCGGCCGGCCTGATGCTCGCCACCCGCTGCTGTCGCGGCGTGGACGTGAAACGGGCCATCGACTGGGGCGTGCTGATCGTCATCGGAGCGGGTCTGGGAATCGGCGAAGCCATCAAGGCCAGCGGGACCGATGCGTGGGTCGCCGACGGCCTGGCGGCGCTGGTCGGCCAGGATCCGCGGAGGGCCCTGGCCGCCGTGTTCGTGCTGACCAGCGTTCTTACGAACCTCATCACGGCCAAGGCGGCTGCCGTGCTGGTGCTGCCGATCGCCCTGGCCACGGCGCAGTCCATGCATGTGGACATGATGCCGTTCGTCGTGACCGTGATGATCGCCGCCGCGGCCAGCTTCGCCACGCCGATCGGATACCAGACGAACCTGATGGTGTTCGGCCCGGGTGGCTACCGGTATTCCGATTACTTGCGGCTGGGGCTGCCGTTGACCATCCTGATCGGTGCGACCACCGTGCTGCTGGCGCCGGTCTTCTGGCCGTTCGGGGGCTGAGGGCGTGTCGGCGGATGCCGGCCGCATCGGGCGGGCAGCTTCCGGCGCGCAGCGCGAGCCACACGATTCATCCGACGAAGGCCACGCCCGGGAAAGGCCGCCACGATGCGCTACGACCTGTTGATTCGCGGTGGTGAAGTGATCGACCCGTCGCAGAACGTGCGGGAGGTTCGTGACGTAGCCGTCGTCGACGGTCGCATCGCTGCAGTGGAGCCGCGGATCGACGTGGAAGCCCGTGTGACCCTGGACGCCCGCGGACTGCTGGTCGTTCCGGGGCTGATCGACCTGCACGTCCACGTGTATCGCGACCACACGCCGTGGGGCGTGGAACCGGATCCGATCATGGCCGCGGGAGGCGTGACCACCATGCTGGACACCGGCAGCGCCGGCAGTTCGAACTTCGCCGGCTTTCGCCGGGACGTCATCGATCGAAGTCGGGCCGAGATCCTTGCCTTGGTCAATCTCTCGTCGATCGGCCTGACCAGCTTCAACGTGGGTGAGCTGTTCGACCGGCGGTACGCCGATCCGCGCGGCGTGGTCGAAACGATTCGGCGGCATCCGGACGCGGCCGTCGGTGTGAAGATCCGCGCCAGCGAACACATCATCGGCTCCGGTCGACAGGGCTGGGACAACCTGCGGGACGCGATCCGGGCCGCGCGCGAATCCGGAACGTGGTTAATGGTTCACATCGGACATACGCCGATGAGCCTTCCGGAGATCGTCGCCGAACTACAGCCGGGAGACTGTATCACGCACTGTTTCCGCGGCGGTCCGCAAACCATCTTTGCAGCCGACGGACGCGTGTTCGACGAAGTTCGAGCGGCCGCGGAACGGGGCATCGTGTTCGATGTCGGCCACGGCATGGGCAGCTTCCGATGGGAGAACGCCGAAGCGGCCGCGGAACAGGGGTTCGAACCCACGACCATCAGCACCGACCTGCACGCCTTCAACATCGAGGGTCCGGTGTGGGACATGCCGACGACGATGGCGAAGTTTCTGTACCTCGGAGTTCCGCTGGAGCGTGTGATCGAAATGACGACCCTGCGGCCCGCTCGCGTGCTGGGACGCTCGGACGACCTGGGGACCTTGAAGGTGGGCACCCCGGCCGACATCGCCGTACTCGAACTGATCGAGGGCCGCTTCACGCTCACCGACAGTCACGGAACGACGCGCATCGGTCGGCAGATGCTCCGCGCGGCCGCAACGGTCAAACGGGGCCGTCTGCTGCACGGCGGAGGCCGGTTTCCGTTCGAACGGCAGCTCGAAGCGGCCGGCCAGTGACCCGGACGCGGCGACGTGGTCGGCTGCGGCGACCTGGCCGGCTGCGGCCCGAACCGCCGCGGAATGCAGAGCGGCGCAAACACCGGCGGCGTCCGCGGCGCAGACGCAAGGGCACTCAATCCGCAAGAGTGCCCTTGCTGGTCAGGTGGAACGGGATTTCGTTGTCGCCTTCTTTCACTTCCGCCATCAGGGACGATTGCGTGTTGAACTGCTTCGGCACGGTTTCCTTGCCGTCTTGCCGCTTGGAAATCTGCACCTTGTACTTGCCCAGCACGGCTCCCAGCTGATTGCGGAAGCAGCGCAGTTGATAGCGGCCCTGGTCGTCCGTGACACCCCAAGCGGCCGGAACGGTCAACTTGGGCTTGCGCCGCTGCCCGATCGACTGAGGCTTGTTCTTGGGTATCGCCGGTTCGACCGGCACGAAGGTCACGGTGGCATTGGCCAGCGGTTTTCCGTCAAGAGTGACCACGCCGGAAACCGTGCCCATCGGGGGCAGGTCCGAACCGCCGACGAACAGCCATCCGGCCATTCGGTACGCGCCGTAGCCGAGCACCGCCGCCACGACCAGCGCGATGGCCACGCGGATCGCCACATAGCGCAGATACGCCAGTTCGCGCTGCCGGGCCTTGTCTTCCTCTTCGACCTTTGCGCGCTGCAATTCCTTGGAGGAAATCTTCGTTCCGCTCGCCCGCAGCACCGCATCCGCCACTTCCGCGGCGCGGCGCCGCGCTGCTTCCGCTTCGACCCGCCGCTGCTCCTCCTTCCGGTTTTCGTCCTCGTCCCGTCGGGCCGTCGCAGCAGTCGTTTCTTCCGAACCGTCGGGGTTCCAATCGTCGCCGCCCAGATCGGGAGAGGGAAACGTGGCGTCGAAAGGAGAACCGCCTGCGGCGGTACCGCCGAGCGGATCGGATCCCCCGCCGTCGTCAAAGTCTTCGAACAGGAAGCGTTCGGGGTCGAACTCCTCCTGCGGGTTCTCACGCGCCGCCTCGGTTCCCGAAGGGGCAGCCTCATCTTTGGGTGGGTCGACGGAGCCGCCGGAGGAAGGTTTCGCGTGTGCGGCCGCGGCCTTTTTGGGCTGCGGAATCCGGAATGCGGTCTTGCACTTCGGACACTTCCCCTTTCGGCCGGCCAGTTCGTCCTTGATCTTCAGCGAAGCACCACAGGACTTGCACTTGTACGAGATGGTCATGGCTACTGGCCCGTTGCACACACCGCCTCGGTTGACGGCCCGACGGAGATCCGAGTTGAACGATCCGGAAGGGCGATCGGCCGCCGGCCGTGAATGAGCGGCTCGCGGGGGCCCGCAATGGGAGCTGCGGGAGCCGCTGCCGATGAAACCTTGATCGGTCCGCCGCGCGGAGTTGTCCCGTGGAAACATCGCTCCACGAGAACGGTCGCTGCAGGCGCCCGCCCACCGCCGCGGCGGCTGGGTGTGCGTCGCGATGGCCGGCACCAAGACTCCCGAGTGGGACTCCGCCGGCGCTGCTCAGGACGCACGCTATCCTAACCCCGACGGAGAAAGCCCGTCAAACGCCACGATCATCCGGCCCGCGGCCGAGGAATCATGATCCGATTGACGCCGTGCCGATCGGTGCCGCAGAATCCGTGGCATCGGTTCTCCGGGGAGGACCGCACCGCGGCGCGTGCCGCGGCGATGTTTCCCATCGTGATTCGGCCGACGTCGGTGCGCCGGTGTCCGTCGAACGTTTTGCAACGGCGCTTGGCGGACGCCTGCGGCGGCTTCATCAGTCCGTCCGCGCCGCCTTCGCGGCGCACACCGGCAGGAAAGGACTACAGCGTGGGTGACCTTCTTCGAGAAACCGGGCATGACGGCGGTTCGGATGCCGCAGCTCGCGTGGACGTCGGCGACCGGGCGAATGGGACGCCGGAACCAGCCCCGATTGCCGGCGCCCCTGTTGGACAAAGTGGCGGCGTGCCCAGCACACGGCGTGCTTGGCTGCGCGGAGCACTGGCAGCCGCAGCCGCATCGTCGGCCTGGGCCGCGCGGCCGGCTGCGGCAAACGGACCGGGCGATCCCGCGGATGTGCCTCGGTTCCGCTTCTGCCTGAACATGAGCACGATCCGCGGCCAGAACCTGTCGGTGACGGAGGAAATCGAAATTGCGGCGCAGGCCGGATATCAGGCCATCGAACCGTGGCTGGGCAAGCTGCACGCGTTCGTCGAGAGTGGCGGGAAACCGGCCGAGTTGCGCAAGCGGATCGCCGACCATGGATTGACCGTGGAAAGCGCCATCGGTTTTGCCACATGGATCGTCGACGATCTCGAGCAGCGGCGCCGTGGCTTCGAACAGGCCCGGCGGGACATGGACCTGATTGCCCAATTGGGCGGGAAGCGAATCGCGGCGCCGCCGGCCGGTGTTCCGCGTGGACAGCGGGTGGAGCTGGATCGGGCGGCGGAACGTTACGGCCGGTTGATCGAGATCGGCCGCGAATACGGCGTCGTTCCGCAAATCGAAATGTGGGGTGGAAACCCCAGCATCGGGCGCCTGGGACAGGCGATTTACGTGGCCGTGGAATGCGGACGGCCCGAGGCGTGTTTTCTGGGCGACGTGTTTCACATCTATCGCAGCGGTTCGGATTTTGCAGGTTTGCGCTTGCTGGGCCCGCAGGCCTTGCAGGTTTTCCATTTCAACGACTATCCCGCCGATCCGCCGCGGGAAAGAATTCGCGACGAACATCGTGTCTTTCCGGGTGACGGCGTTGCGCCGATTGCGCAGATTCTCCGCACGTTTCGCGACGTGGGAGCAACTCCGGTGTTGTCCCTGGAGCTGTTCAACCGATCGTATTGGGAAAGGCCGGCCCTCGACGTGGCGCGGGAGGGCCTGCGGAAAATGAAGGCTGCGGTGCGAGCGGCCTTTGCGAGCGACGCAGACAGACGGACCACTTCGGACTGACACGCACATCCGCGGCCGTGGCTCGACATTCGCGGCACCGCCGGTGTGAGGGACCGCGAGACCATGGATCCGATTGGCGGCGTATCCAACCTGCTGGGCATTTCCCGCGCGGTCACCGAAGAGATCCTGTGGAGTCTGTTGTTACTGGGTCTGGTTGCCGCGTGCGTGCAACTGGTGACCATGCTGGTCAGCCAGTGGGGCGAGCGGGATCTGACGTGGAAGGCGTTGCTGTTTTCACTGCTGGTGCACCTGTCGTGCGGTGCGGGGATGGTTGCGGTTTCCCGACCGCCGAGTCTGGCGCGTTATCGGCAGGTCGAGGAACCCGTACCGGTTCACCGCATTTTCGTCGCCGGTGAGGAAACCGCCCGACTGGAAGCCAAGGGAAACCGGTTAAGGCGGATCCGGCAGACCGAGCCGGTTCCACCGCGTTTGACCCGCCGTGCGCAACTCTCGCCCAGCATTCCCGCACCGTCGCCCGAACGGACGGTCGCCGAGCTGCAGCCACCCGAAGTGGCGACGCCGCTGCCGGTCCCGCTGGAGCCGGCGACGCAACCGCTTGCGCCGATCCCACTGCGGCGTACGCCGGACAGCCCGACGCTCCGGTTGGCCGATGCGGAGCC